>JAFXMP010000132.1 GCA_017530275.1 Clostridia bacterium
CCCTGGATGAAATCCGCTGTGCCGTAATTGACGTAGACGGTCTTGCCGTTTTCGTAGGTGGTTGCGGTCACGTCGGAAGATAGGATCTCGTGGTTTTGGATGGCCAGATTGCCAAGGCCGGCCATCGCTGTCTGATAATCGTTGATCAGGCGAATGGCTTCTTCGTCCCAGGCGTCGTAGGAAGAGCCGTACAGGCCGGAATGGGTGGTATCCTGGAGCACGCGGGCGTCCATCGACATAAAGGTGAAATGGAGCCCGGCCCCGTATTCGGCGCAGCGAAGCAATTCGGTGCGCCAGTCGTTGGCCAGGTTCACGGGCAGGCCGGTATAGCTGACCGAGCCGTGGATCGCGATCTGATAGAAGGGCACGGAAGCGTCGATGATAGAATAGCTGATGCCCAGCATGTCCATATCCGTGATGATCGAGGCGTATGGAACGGCATAATCAAAGCCTTCTTTGATCATGACCGCCTGGCCTGCCGCTTGCGCGTCCTTTAAGGTCTGGATGTTCATCTCCTTGACCTGCTCACGGGTGGTCAGGTCGTTCACGTTATAATCGCCGCTCAGGATATTGCCGATATCGCGGAAGGAAACGCCGTACGCGTTCCGGTCCTTGAGGGCCTTGATCAGGTTATCCGCCATCTTTTTGGCGTAGACGGGCTGCACCAGATAGAAATCATCCAAGGCTTCCATGGGTTTGTAGGTGATGATGTTGTAGGGATAGAGCTGCACGCGCTCGCGGGTGGTATAGCGGGCGGCGTCGCGCTGGGGCAGGAAGCCGTTAAAGAGGTTGCTGTCGTAGGCGAAGCAGGAGATGCCGTCAAAGTAGAGGGACACCTCGCGGTCCTTGGCGTAGCGGATCAGATGCTCCATGGCGCTGGTCCCGCCCAATTCGCCCAGCACCTTCACGCTGGTGAGTACCTTCTGCGTGATGCCGCCGTTGGCCCAGCCGCTGAAGCGGACGCTCAGGTTTTTGACGTTCTGGCCCAGCATGTTGGCGATCATGTCTTCCGCCTGGGAGAAGGTGGTGGTCGCGACGACGGATTTGACGGGCATGCCGAACTTGACCATCCGCTTATCGATCGCACCGATCATTTCCACCGAGATCGGCAGATCAGGGGAAATCTCGTTCTGCGCAAGCTGCGGATAGGCGGCTTTCAGATAATCGCCGTAGGACTTGGCCATGTCCACATAGCTGCCGCTGTCGATGAAGCGGTACCGCTGGCGGATGGTGTCGCCGGGCAATTGCTTTTCAAACATGTAGACCAGGGTACCGGTCTTGTTGGAGACGTTGTATTGGTCGCCGTGGAGCACGGTATACTTGGCGCAGACCCAGTTGTAGCTGTTGTAGCGCATGCTGATATCCGCCTGCACGCCGGAATAGGAGCTGGCGCCTTCCATCACGCACACGAAGGATGCGCCGTTCTTGGACATGCCGAAAACGGGGAAGGTATTCTTGGTCTCGCTGATGACTTCCTTGCGGAAGGTGGCGTAATCCCAGCCGTACATGTTGGCGTAATAGCTGTTCTGGCTGAGCTTGCCGTTGTTGAGGTTGATGAGCGCGCCGCCGCCCTCCGGGATGAACATGAACCCTTCGTCCGCGGTGCCGGCCGCGCCGAACATGGGCAGCACGGTCAGGGAGGTGAGGGGGAAGTTGGCGCGGTAGCGGATCTTATCGTAGGGGATCTCCACCACGAAATCACTGCCATCCAGGATGTAGCGGACCGTCACGTTGAACACGGGCTTTTCCGTGGCGGACGCGGAAGCGATCAGCTGCTGATCCAATTCGTAATCTTCCTGGGAGTAGCCCACCTGCACGAAGTAATCCGATATGGTTTGGTAATCGGCTTTCTTGCTGGTGTCCAGGACGCGGATGGCCTGCTCGGCAGCGGAAGGATACTGCGCCAGGATGGCTTCGCGTTCGGCATCGGGCTTGGCGGCCAGGGATTCCGGAGAATAGACCATGTAGATGTTGCCGATCTTGCTGTTGATCTTGGACTTGGACAGGCCAAGCTCTTCCTTCATTTTCTCCGTGAATGCCTGATACCTTTCCTCCGTGATGGCGTAGGGCATCAGATAGACTTTGTTGATATCGCCGATGGAATAGGTGATCTCCAGCGTGTTGTCCTTCACTTCGCCGATTTCATAGTTGCCGTTCATGATGGAACGCTGGAAATTGTTGAAGGTGATATCCGCGGTGCCCTTGTCCTTATCGGTGTAGGTGAGGAGCAGGGTGGACTGCAGGGCGTAGAGGTTTGCCTGGCTGCTCTTGGCCACCGGGTCGTTCGCGGCGTTTTCGGGAATGGAAAGCCATTGCCGCCCGCTCGCTTTATCGGTGATTTTGAATTGGGTGGTGGAGGCGTCCAATTCAAAGAGCAGGGCGTCGTTTTCCATCACGACGGCTTTCCCGTCGCCATCGTAATACGCCACCTGGGGCAGCGGCGTCGTCTGCTCATCCTTCTGGGAATAGAGGGGGATACCCACGAAGATCACCAGCGCGGCCAACAGCGCCAGGGCGATGATCCAGGGGATCAGACGGCGGAGGATGGATTCTTTTTTCATTTTACGCCTCCCTCCTTAGTACAGCCGGAACGAGGCTTCGCGGTACAGAGATACGAAAAACCCGACCGCGTCGCTCAGGAGGCTGAAGAAAACCAGCAGCAGGAAGATAATGACCAGCGCGCCGAAAATGGTGGCGAAGAGGAAAACCAGCGTTTTGCCCGGGCCGTAATCGTGCACCTGCATAAGCCCGACAAACGCCAGGAACACGCACCAGATCACGGATATGCTCATCAGCACGGAATAATAGGACGCCTCGTCAAAGGAAATCATGTGGCTCAGGAGGATCAGGGGCAGCTGGATCAGCACGTAAGGAACCAGCGCGTAGCACATGGCCATATAAATATCCTTGAATCTGCCTTTGCCGTCAAACAGCGTGGACAGGGACCAGTTGGCCAGGCACAGGATCAGGAACGGGAGCAGTAGGGACGCACAGCGCTCGTAAATATTGATGTATTGGATGGGCGTCATGACGAACTGGAAATTCGTCAGCATCAATTTGAGCACGTAGGTCAGCAGGAAGAGGAACAGGAAGGTGTGCGCCGCCAGGAGCGACCCGCGCTTTTCATGCACCAGATCCCAGAAACCGTCAAAGGGATGTAAAATCACATACAAGCCATAGCGCAGCGTGGATTTGTACCGCTGCCATCCTGTGCTGCTCTTTTCGGCTTCCACAGGAGCGTTACTTAGCGATTCTGCGTTGCTCATACGCCTGCACCTCCCATCTCATTTTCTTTACCTGGCGAACCACCAGCGGGATCACCAGCAGCGCCGCCACCAGCACGACGATCCAGCCGATGTTCTTTTCCACCCATTCCTTGCGGTAGTAGCGATATGCCCGGCCGTAGTTTTCGCGGTCATGGGCCATCTGGAAGTATTCCATGGCTTCCGTGTACTTTTCCTGCCGCATCAGGGCGCGGCCGATGCCGATGAAGGCCAGGTTATAGTTGGCGTTCAGCTTGAGCACCTCGCGCCAGGAATCGGCGGAGGCGTCGTAATCGCCGCGCAGGTATTCGTCGCTGGCCTTGTAGATCAGATCGCCGTATTCGGTGGTCCTGAATACCGTGATGCTGCTTTCGTTTTCGTCCAGCACGAAGAGGTCTGTGCCCATGTGCTCAATGGAGATCGCGGAGAGGAACGCGCCTTCGCTGTTGCCCTTGGTGCCGAATGCCCACAGCATGATGCCCTGGGAATCATAGCCGAAGAGGCGGCCGCGCGTGCGGTCAACGGCGATGTAGATGTCGTTGTCCAGCACCGTGATATCCTTGAACTTGGAGGGGCCGTCCACGATGCTTCCGTCCACCCATTTCAGCTCGCCGATGGGGGGATATTTGTCGTTCTTGATGAGGATATCGTTGCCGATGCTGTTCAGGCGGCGGATGGGCTTGGCATTGTCCCACAAAAGATCGTATTCCTTGAAAACGGTATTGGTGGCATAAATGAAGCCGTCTTCGTCGATATAGATGTTTTCATACTCGGTGGGCACGAAGGAAGCCTGCTGCGCGCGCTGCTCTTTGGTGGTGAAGAACGTCTTCCAGATATAATCCCACATGCTGTATTTAACGGGGTTCGCGCCGATGAAGCCGGTAAACGTGCCGTCCGTTTCAAATTTGACCAGGCCCTTGTTGACGTTGGTGGCCAGGGCAAAAACGCGCCCGGAGGTATCGACCACCAAACGTGTGGGCAGGAAGTTGAGCTTCTGATCGAAGGTGGAATCCTCGGGCTTGACAAACGCCTGGATGAAATGGAGATCGGCGTCCATCTTGACGATGCGGTAATTGTTGGTATCGCATACGTAGAGGTTGCCTTCCGGGTCAACGGCGATATCGCTCGGGGTGTTGAAGGTGGAAGGCTCGGCCCCCTGAACGGAATCGATGATGCGTACCAGGGTAAATTCGGAATTTTCCCGGTGGAGCTGGAGGATGCGGTTGTTGCCCGTATCGCATACGTACAATTCTTCTCCGCTCACAAAGAGGTTCTGCGGCCTGCGCATGGGAACGTCAAGGCCCAGCGTAACGCTGTATATCACCTGGTCCACGCGGTACGCGTCGGGAGATTCGCGGATATCGCCCCAATAGTCGTAATTGTACGTATAAGAACTGGAATATCCGTCCTCTACCGCGAAGGCGCAGGCCATGGGCAGCAGCATCACGGCGGCCAAGGAAAGCGCCAGCAGTCTGGTGAATGATTTCACGGTGTTTTTCCCTCCTGTCGTATTAAGGATGTTGTATGGCGTCAATCCTTCAGACCGGAACTGGCCATGGTTTCCAGAATCTGGCTTTGGGACAGGATGAAAATGGTGATAGGCACCAGCATCACGATGACCTGTACGGCGGCGGCCACACCGGTGCGGGCGATACCGCCGGCCTGGATCTGCCCAAGCGCGTACACCAGGGTTTTCTTGCTTTCCGTGTAGATCACGGTCGCCGCGTTGGTGTTCCACAGGGACTGTACGGAGAAGATGATGATGGTCAGCCAGGCGGGCTTGACGTTGGGCATGACGATGGTCCAGAAGATCCTGAATTCGCTTGCGCCGTCCAGATGTGCGGCTTCGATCAGGGCGCTGGGCAGGCTCTCCATGGACTGCTTCATCAGGAACAGGCCGATGGGCGCGGCGAAGGCGGGCAGGATGATGGCCCAGTAGGTGTCGATCATGCCCATTCTGCTCATGATGACGTAGTTGGGGATGCCCGTTACATAGCCGGAGAACATCAGGGCCGTGACCACGATGCCAAAGAACGTTTTCCCGCCGGGGAAATCGTACTTGGAAAGCACGAACGCGGCCATGGAGGCGATGATCACGTGGCCCAGGGTGCCCACCAGGGTAATGAAAACCGTGTTGATCAGGTAACGGGAGAAGGGCACGAAGCTCTGGCCCATGATTACGATCAGATCGCTGAAGTTATCGAACGTCGCCCTGCTGGGGAACACGCGGGGCGGGAAGCGGAAGAATTCATCCAACGGCTTTAACGACGCCGCCACGGAGAAAACCAGCGGGAACACCATGGCGATGGCCACGATGAACAGCATCAGGTAGATCCCCAGATCGCCCCAGAAGCTGCGGTTGGGCTTGCGGCGCTTGGGCTGGATCAGCTTGATGATCGCGAACAGCCCAAACAGGACGATCACCGTAATCAGCTGGAAGCGGATAAACAGGAACGTGGAAATGGTATCCGTGGAAAGCTCGAAATTGAAGAAGAGGAATTGGATGGGTACGGTCTTTGCTTCCGGGTTCTCGGCGATCCAGTTTTCAATGCCCGAGGCAATGAAATTGCACGCGACCAGCAGGCACGCGAGCACCGCCAGGATGATGAGGGCGATCAGGGCGAAACGCCCTTTGCTCATTTTCGGCTTTTCTTCCTCGATTTCGCCTCGGAGCTGGGCCTGGAAATGGAGCAATTCCGCTCTGTTGCTGGTTTTGGGCTGTACAAACTTGGTGATTTCTTTCTTGCTCATGTGCCCACCTTCCTCAGCATCGCCTGAATGGCTTTATTGCACAGGATCATCACCAGGAAAAGCACCGTGGCGATGGCCGACGCGTAGCCCATCTCAAATCGGGAGAAGCCGTAGTCGAACAAGTGCGTTACGATGGTACGGGCAGCGTAGTCCGTGCTGGGGTAGCCAGCCAGGGCGCGCGGCACGTCGGATACGTTGAAGGCGGAGGTGATGCTCATCACGGCGCCGAAGAGCAGCATGGGCTTCATGCTGGGCAGGGTGATGAAGTACAATTCCTGCCAGCGGTTGCGGATGCCGTCCACATATCCGGCTTCATACAGGCTGCGGTCCACGCCCTGGAGGCCGGCGACGAAGGAAAGGAAGCCGGCGCCCATGCTCATCCACAGGGTAACGATGATAATGACCGTCATGATGTAGCGCGGGTCAAGCAGGAACAGCAGCGGCGCGTCCACCAGCCCGAATTGCAGCAGGATCGCGTTCAGCCAGCCGTAAGCGTCGCCGCGGAAAATGATCGAGAATACCGTGTACGCGCCGCCCGCGATGCTGGGCGCGTAGAAGACGACGACGGCGATCGTGCGCAGCCAGCGGGGCAGTTCGTTGATGAACCAGGCGAACAGGAAGGAAAGGATATATCCGATGGGGCCCGTGATCACGGCGATCACGAAGGTGTTCCTTACCGCCGTCAAAAACACTTCATCCTGCAATACAAGGTTGATGTAGTTTTGGAAGCCGATGAAGCGCGGCGCTTCCAGAATGTTATAGTAGGTGAAGCTGTAATAGATGGACGTGCAGATCGGAAGGATGAAGAAGGTGAAGAAGAGCACGGTGTAAGGCAGCAGGAACAGGTAACAGACCTTCATTCTTTTTGCCTTGGCCCAGCCGTAGCGCAAATTTTCCTTCTTTATTGCCCAATAGCTTGTGGATGACTGCATCTGATCTCCCTACTTTCTCTTCTCGAATTAGTCAATGGGCAGGTTGAATTCTTTGCGTTTGACTTTGATTTCTTCATTGATGGTCTTCGCGTAGGTGAGCAGCGTTTCGCGGGCGTCTTCCTTATTGTTGATGACGCGGCGGATCGCGTTGCACATATGGCGCGTGGTGGAATAGCCGCCGGCGATTTCGCGGAAGCCCACCGTATGGCTCATCTGTTCCTTCAGCACGGCCAATTGATCCGCGCTCCAGGCCAGCTTCTCCAGGGCCTGCGTATTGGCGGTGGTGTAGCGGGCGGAGGAACCCAGCACGCTTTCGATCTCACGGCCGAAGCGAACCTGCGTATCCGTGCTGACCCACCATTTCATGAATTCCCAGGCGTTCTGCTTCACCCGTTCGCTGTCCGTGGCGATCATCATGCAGCAGCTGCCTTGGGAATGAACGGAATGATCGACCGTGCCATCCGCCTGCACCGTGCCGGGGAACGCGGAAAAGTTCCACAGGCCGCGGATCTCGGGGGCGGAAACGGTCAGCGTATTGTATTGGCTGTAAGAAGCGACGGCGATCGGCATTTCGCCGGAACGGAAGCGGCTGACGAAATCGTATACCGTGGGCAGGCCGTAGTCGTTGTACAGCATGGTATACAGCTTGAAGGCGGAAACGCCGTTTTCGTTGTCGATCATGGTATGCATGGCCTGTTCGTCGTAAATCTGTCCGCCGTGCTGATAGATCATGGAGTTGAGCACGCTCATATCCACGCCGACGATATCGGGATACGGAATGCCGACGGAGAGGTTGTTGCCCTGGATGGTGGGCAGCATGGCGATCATGTCGTCCCAGGTATCGGGCACGGAAAGCCCAAGCTCGCTCAATACGTCTTCGCGGTAGAACAGGACCGAGAATTCCTGGGTTTCGGGCAGGGCATACACGCCGTCATTATAGCGGAAAGCAGTCAAAGCGCTGTCATAGAAGGGCGTCACCACTTCGCTGAAGTCCGAGAACTGGGTCAGATCCTCCACGGCGGAGCGCATGGCGTAGTTGACCGGGAACCAGCTGCCCACGGACAGCACCACATCCGGCCCGTTGCCGGCGACCACGGCGGTAAGCAGCGTATCCGCAACGACCAGCTTCACGTTGACCTTGACCCGGCCGTTGGTGGTAATGGGGGTGAAGGTATCATCCACCATGGTTTTGAGCACGGTGCTCTGGTCGCGGCCCGTCGTGATCCAGACCTCGAGGATGTCCTCGCTGTCGCCGTCCTGGTACACGTCGCCCAGGGAGTTGTAATCCACAAAATAGCTGGCGACGGCAAAACGCACCTCGTGCGCGAGCTTGGGGAAGAAGCCGTCGTTCACCTTGGGCAGGGACGCGTTTTCGCCGCTGATGACGATGGTATCGACGTCCAGCTTGGTTTCGGACATGTTCTTCATGGAGGTGCCCAGGGAGGTTATGTTATCTTTGAAGTTGCTGAACTGCTGGGTGATGCGTTCGGTGTGCAGCACGAAGTTTTCAAGCTGCACGGCCAGGGTCTGCGCGACGGCGATGCGGTCGCTCTTTTGGCCGGTCAGGGCCACAGTGTCGTCCACCAGCTGATAGAGGCGCTTGCTTTCCAGATCCATGGCCTCGATCACTTCGGGATAGACCTTTTCCAAATTGTAATCGCGGAAGCGGTCCGGGTTCACGCCGGTCAGGACCAGGACCTTGCGGTAAATGAGGTTCAAGCGGTAAATGCTGTCCTCGATCCGCTGCAGGATGGGGCCCATGTCGCCCAGCGTCGCTTCCAGGCGGATCGTGTGCACGCCCTTGGAAAGATAGAAGCGATAGGGGGCGCCGTCGCTGGCGGAGAGGGTGTTCATTTTCCAGGAAGTGCTGTACTCAAAGGGAACGGCGCTCAGGGCGTCGAAGGGGATCTCGCCGTCGATATAAATGCTGCGGCTGGAAACGGAGCCGCGCTGATACGCCTGGCGGCCCTTGATGGTGATGGTATAATAGCCGTCCTCGGGCACCTCAAAATCCCACTGGATCCACTGGCTGGCATTGTTCCACGGGTCGCCGCCGATATAATTGAGCACGGTATTGCGCACGCTGTAAGGATCCGTGGCGGGAGAGGAACGGTCATAGCGGGCGTACAGGGAGGGCGAGGAACGAAGCGCGGCGGCTTCGCCCTGCAGCGTCAGCTGCCAGCTCTTGGCGCTTTCGGTCATGGCCGTCTGCGGCTGCGCGGCGGAGTATTCTTCGTAGGTGGCAAAGCTTTGAACGGGCGTCAGCTGGATCAGGCGCAGCACCATGGGCTCGTTCACAGCCTTAAAGGTGATGGTGTTTTCGCCCGCCTCAAAATAGAACTTGTAAGGCTCGACCACATAGCCCATGTCGTCCTTGCAATACACCCGCTGCCAA
>JAFXMP010000133.1 GCA_017530275.1 Clostridia bacterium
ATCGTTGTTCTGCACCTTCACCACTTCGTCCCCCAATTCGCCGTAGCCAAAGCCGTTTTCGGGATTGGTCTTATAGTAGTAGATTTCCGGCTGGGGATGATGGTGGGGCGGATAGCTGCTCCACTTGCCGGGGAAACCGATCACCTCGCCCAAGACCAGGTTGGCGTCCGGGGCGTTGGTATAATCGAAGATCGTGCGCACGATGCGGGTGCTGGTTTCCCGCATGAGGCCCGCGCCCCGGAATTCGTCGGGGGTATCGGCGGGCAGGTACAGCTTCGCGCCGAACAGCTTTTCATTGTCCGTGCGCAGGATGTTGATTTCCGCTTCTTCACTTAGACAGGTGATTTTGACGGGGTGGGCTTTGTCCGCATGAAGGGCGGTGGGGGGCACGTCAAAGCAATTTTTCCGGTTTTCAATATGTTCCTTGCCGTCCCATTCAAATTTTACTTCGCCGTACACCAGCAGCGCGGCCTTTTCCAGGGGGGCCGCTTCTTCCCATACGTCGCCCTTCTTCATGCGGTACACGCCGAAGTCCATCAGCATGTCAGAATGGGCGCCATCCATGCGAGCCAGCCATTTCAGGCCGAAGGGGTGCGCGCCGCGGGCTTTGATGATGCTCTCGTTCATTTTTTTCCCTCTTTTACGCCTCGCAGATTTCGCTGATCTTCACGGGCCGGTGCTCGTCCAGGGACTTCTTCGCCGCCTTCGCCAGCACCACGCTCATGAGCCCCGCGTGAATGCCCACCGGCACATCTTTGTTCTCTTTGATGGCGGCGATGAACTGCCGCATTTCCTCGGTAAAGGACTGCATGTAGCGCTCTAAGAAGAAGAACTGGGGCTTATCGCCCACCACGCCCGCGGCGGTAGACACCTTGACGGTAGAATCGCCGTCGTTTTCGTCGGCGGCCATGCCCAAGGACCCGAACACTTCCACCCGCTGGTCGTAGCCGTAGGCGGCCCGGCGGCTGTTGTCGATCACGCCCAGCGCGCCGTTTTCAAAGGTCAGGGTCACGATGGCAGTATCGATGTCCCCCGCCTCGCCGATGCGCTTGTCCACCAGGCTGGTGCCCATGGCGTACACTTCCGTAACGTCTGAGCCCGCTAAGAACATGGCCATATCAAAGTCATGGATCATCATGTCGATGTACAGCCCGCCGGAGGAAGCGGCGTATTCGGGGGACGGCGGTTCGGGGTCGCGGGAGGTGATTTTGATGATTTCAATGTTGCCGAGCGTCCCGTTTTGGGCCAGTTGCTGCACGTGGCGGTGGTTGTGGTCAAAGCGCCGGTTGAAGCCGATTTGCAGCTTTTTGCCGGTTTCCTGCGCGACCTGCGCCACTTCCTTGATCTTTTCAATGGAGGTATGCACCGGCTTTTCGCAGAACACGTGCTTGCCCGCTTTCAGCGCGGCGATGGTGATGTCCGCGTGAGTGGGCGTGGGGGAACAAACCAGCACCGCGTCGATGGCCGGGTCGTTAATGATGTCCATGTAGTTATTGGAATACTTGGGGATGCCGAAGCGCTCCGCTAATTTCTTGGCGCTGGCTTCGATCACGTCCGTCACCATAAGTACCTGGGCTTCGGGAATGTGATAGGTAATGGATTCCGCGTGTACGTTGCCGATGCGTCCCGCACCGACGATACCGATGTTCAGCTTGTTCATGGTCTGTCTCTCCTTCTTTTCGCTTCAATGTGATGTTTTATTTTCCCAAGCGCTGCAAGCGGCTCAGATAGGTGAACAGAATGGTGAACCCAAGAACGGGAACGGACAGGGAAACCAGCACGATGTAAGGCGTGATGAACGCCCACAGCTTGATGATGAGCACCAATTCGCCAATGAGCTTGAGCAGGGCCGCCATGAATAAATACCAGGCGGCCGTTTTCTTTTCGTTCATTTTGTTGGCGAACATGAGCACGTTGGCAAAGGCGATCAGGTTGAACACGTTGATCATCAGGGTCAGGCCCTCGCTCAGGCCGTAGCTGGCGATGGCCTGGCCCGACTGAAGCAGCTGAACGCCCAGCAGCGCGGCATAGGCATAAACGACGCCCAGAAAATATTGGTCGCCTTCCTTGCCGTATGTCCACAGGGCATAAACTGCCAGGGCCAAATAAGAGAGCAGGTAAATCACATTGGAGAGCACACCCAGCAGCGTCAGCGGTTCCTGGAACATCTGAACCAGCTTCACCACGCCCAAAACCAGGCCCATCACGTTCAGCAGCAGCAGGCAGCCAAAGACGGCCTTGTTATCCCGGGAAATTTTCATTTTTCGTTCCTCCTCTTTTTTGCCTATTACAGCGATCCGTCCCAGGTAGACACGTGCTCCTTCTTCATTTCTTCCTCGTCGAACCAGCGGACGGTGACGGTCTTGCTTTCGGTATAGAATCGGAAGGCGTCTTTGCCGTGGCAGTGGAGGTCGCCGAAGAAGGAATTCTTGTGGCCGGAGAAGGGGAACACGCCCATGGGCACGGGAATGCCCACGTTCACGCCCACCATGCCGCCGTCGGTGCGGCGGGCGAACTCACGGGCGTAATAGCCGCTCTGAGTGAAGATCACGGAGCCGTTGGCGAAGGGATTGCGGTTCATGAGCTGAATGCCCTCTTCAAAGTCCTTCACCCGTTTGACGCACAGCACCGGGCCGAACACTTCCCGGGTGCCGATGGTCATATCCTCGGTGACGTGATCGAAAATGGTGTGGCCGATGTAATAACCGTCCTCAAAGCCTTCCACCTTCACGTTCCGGCCGTCCAGGATCAATTCAGCACCCTCGTCGATGCCCTTCTGAATCCAGTCCAGAATGAATTTCTGGTGGCCTTTGCTGCCCACGGGACCCAGCTTGCTGGTCTTGTCATAGGCGGGGCCTACCTTCTGCTGCTTGCACAGGCGAACGATTTCTTCCACCAGCTTGTCGGCAATGGATTCCTGGGCCACCACCACGGGCAGGGCCATGCAGCGCTCGCCCGCGCAGCCGAAGGAGGAGTTCATGATGCCCGCCGCGGTGCGGGTAATGGGTGCGTCCTCCAGCACCAGCGCGTGGTTCTTGGCTTCACACAGACACTGCACCCGCTTGCCGTGGGCGGCGGCGGTGGCGTACACATGCTGGCCCACGGAGGTGGAGCCCACAAAGGTAATGCCCCGCACGTCGGGATGGGTCAGGAAGGTTTCGGCTTCGTTGCGGGAGCAGGGCACCACATTGAAAATGCCGTCCGGAATGCCCGCTTCCTTGTAGAGCTCCGCGAATTTCAGGCTGGTCATGGGGGTGGTGGAGGCGGGCTTCAATACGAAGGCGTTGCCGCACACGATGCACAGGGGAGCCATCCAGCCCACGGGGATCATGGCCGGGAAGTTCCAGGGGGCGATACCGGCGAACACGCCGATGGGTTCCCGGTACAGGGTGGTGTCGTAGCCGGTGGAGGTGTTCATCAGGCTTTCGCCCATCAGCAGGCTTGGGGCGGAGCAGGCCAGCTCGGTCATTTCAAGGGCCTTGCCCACGTCGCCCGCGGCTTCTGACCAGCACTTGCCGTTTTCCGTGGCGCACAGCAGGGTCAGTTCTTCCATGTGCGCTTCGATCAGGTTGCGCAGCTTCATCATGATGGCGGCGCGCTTGCGCACGGGGGTTTCCTTCCAGGCGGGGAAAGCGGCCTTGGCGGCGGCGATGGCCTGTTCTACCTCGTCCTGGGTGCAGCAGGGCACCTTGGCGATCTGCCTGCCGGTGGAGGGGTCGAAGATGTCGTTGTACTTGGTGCTCTTGTTCTCGATGTACTGGCCGTTGATGAAGGGCTTCATAATCTGGATGTCGCTCATGGGAATCCACTCCTTTATAAATAATGGGAATTTGATGTTTTCAGAAAGTGTGGAGTGTGGAGAGTGAAGAGTGGAGTTTATTTAGTTTTTTGCTTTGCCGCAGTAAGCTTAGTGAACACGAAAGCATTCACTATCTATAACTCCACACTCCACTCTCCACACTCCAAACTCCGTCATAGCGCCGTGATGACGGAACCAAACTTTTCTTTTTCTTCCTTGATGAACGCCAGCAGATTATCTTCCGTGGGCATATCCTTGCTGCAGGCATGGCTGGCTACCAGCATGGCGGCGGAGGCGCTGCCGCGCTCCAGGGCGTCGGGCAGGGAAACGCCCGCCATGAGGGCATGAAGGAAGGAGGATGCGTAGCCGTCCCCGCCCCCAAAGCCTTTTAAGGCGCTGACGGGGAAGGGCTTCACGTCCCAATTGCCGTCCTCCCGGCTGTAACAGTGGGAACCGGCCTTGCCGTGCTTGATGACGCAGATTTTCGCCTGCCTGTTCAGCCAGTAGGCGGCGGAGGCTTCGTCCGTGCCGTCAAGGCCCAGCAGCTTTTCCATCAGGTCAAATTCTTCCCGGCTGCCCATGATGATGTCGGCCTTTTCCGCCACAAGAGAGGTATAAATGGCGATTTCGTCCTTGTTCTTCCAGGTGTAGGAACGGTAGTCCGCGTCAAAGACTACGGGCACGCTGTTGCGCAGGGCGAAGGTCAGGGCTTTCAGGCTGGCTTCCCGGGTGGGGGAGGTGCACAGGGCCGTGCCGGAAATCAGCAGGCAGGCGGAGGAAGCGATGTATTCTTCATCCACGTCGTCCACGCAGAGCTGCAAATCGGCAACCCCCTCCCGGTACATGAGGATGGAGGACTGGGTGGGGGAGAGCATTTCGGTGAAGGTCAGGCCCAGATTTTCCCCATGTTCGCAGCGGAAGATGTGGGAAACGTCGATCCCCTCATTCTTGAAATAGTCCGTCACGAAAGTGCCGAACTGGTCGTCGGAAACCCTGCCTAAGAAGCCCACCCGGTTGCCCAGCCGCGCCATGCCCACGGCGATGTTGGCGGGCGAACCGCCTAAATACTTATTGAAGTTGCTGCTTTCGTTCAGGGGCCGGTTGTAGTCGGTGGGGTTAAAGTCGATGGCCACCCGGCCCACGGGGATGATATGCAGAGGTTTGTTCAAATCAAATGTTATCATGGGAAATCACGCCTTTCCTTCGCTGCCGAACAGCTTGATATACCTTTGTACTGTGGCGCACACCGCGTCCACCGAATAAGCGATGTTTTTGAAAATGTCCTTTCCCTGGCACGCGCCTGCCTGGGCCATGAAAATGTCTGTGGCAATGTTGATTTTGCGCATTCCCAGAGAAATGACCGTTTTGAACTGCTCGTCCGTAAGCCCCGTTCCGCCGTGCATGACCAAGGAGGCGCGAAGTTTCCCGTGCAGGCGCTCCAACACGTCGTAATGCAGTTGAGGCGTGGCGGCATACAGCCCATGGGCATTGCCGATACCCACGGCCAGGGCGTCGATGCCCGTTTCGTCCATATGGAAACAATCATCCAAAGAAGCAATTTGGGCTTCCGCTTCGCTGCCGTCCTCGCCCCGGCCCACCCGTCCTACCTCCGCTTCCACTGCCGCGCCGTATGTTTTCGCCAGGGAAACCACCTGCTCTGTCAGCTTCACGTTTTCATCAATCGGCAGTTCGGAACCGTCGCACATCACGGATGTAAAACCCAAGTCCAGCGCTTCCCGGATGCAGGCCAGGGTCTTTCCGTGATCCAGGTGCACGGCCACGGGCACGCTGGCGCTCTTTGCGGCTGCCAGCATCATGGGGCCGATCAGGTACAGCGGGGAATGGGGGAGACGCACCTCCGCTATTTGCAGGATGACGGGAGCGCGCAGTTCTTCAGCCGCATTCAGCACGCCGCGAATGCATTCCATATTGGCTACGCTGAACGAACCTACCGCCCAGCCGCCCGCATCCGCCGCCCGTAGCAGCGAACGCATATTCACAAGGGCCATGATGGATCACCGTCCTTTGGATCAGGATTGATAATCGGGTCGGCCATTTGCCGGAATACACTTTTTTTCGCATACAGCATACCATAGGATCATCTTTTTTTCAAGATAAAAATGGATAAATTATGATCAATTTATGATCAGTTTCCGGCATAAACAGACGGCTGGAATGGAAATTCCGATCGACCCGGGAAAATGTGCTTGTCAAGGAAAGGATTTTCGATTATAATTATTGCTTGGTATGAAAAGCCTGCATTTTTGCGTGATCTTACGCACGAAAGGAAGGGGCAAACATGAGTAAGGTACATATCTTTGACCATCCGCTGATCCAGCACAAGCTGAGCATCATGCGCCAGAAGGATACCGGCTGCAAAGAATTCCGCGAGCTGCTGGACGAAATCTCCATGCTGATGGTATACGAAGTGACCCGTGATCTGCCGACGGCTGAAATTGAAATCGAAACGCCCATCTGCGCCATGAAAACCAAGATGCTGGCGGGCAAACCCATCGGCATCATTCCCATTCTGCGCGCGGGCCTGGGCATGGTGAACGGCATGCTGAATCTATTCCCCAACGCCAAGGTGGGCCATATCGGCCTTTACCGCGACCCGGAAACTCTGGAGCCGGTGGAATACTACTGCAAGCTGCCAGACGACGCTGTGCACCGCCAGTTGATCGTATTGGACCCCATGCTGGCCACCGGCGGCAGTGCATCCGCGGCTATTTCCTTCATCAAGCAGCGGGGCTGCAGCAACATCCGCCTGGTGAACCTGATCGCCGCGCCGGAAGGCATCGCCCGGGTGCAGAAGGATCATCCCGACGTGGATATTTACGTGGCCGCCTGTGACGAAAAGCTGAACGACCACGGCTATATCGTGCCCGGTTTAGGCGACGCCGGCGACCGGCTGTTCGGCACCAAATAACGAGGGGAAACAAAGGACATGAAGGTTCAGCCCGCCGTACAGGCGGAAACCAAAAAAATGGCGCTGGGCGTAGGTGTGCTCACGGTGCTGATGATCGCGGTGTTCCTAATCATCCGCAAGTTCGATTTCACCGTGCTGCTGGGCGCGATCTTGGGCTGTGCCGCCGCCGTGGGCAACTTTTTCCTGATGGCCTTAACCGTGCAGAAGGTAACGGGCGATATGCCCGTATTGCCAAAAAAGGAAGAGGAAACCAACGAAGCGGAGGACGAAGAAAAGGAACGGCCCTTAAGCGACGAAGCAAAGCAGGCAGGAAAAAAAATGCAGCTTTCCTTCCTGCTGCGCATGCTGATGCTGGGAGGCGTGGCCGTACTGGCAATTTCCGCGCCTATCTTTCATCCCTGGGCCGCGCTGCTTCCTATGCTGTTTCCCCGCATCGTGATCGCTCTGCGAAGTGTATTTGAAAACAAACAGAAGGAGGCATAAAAATCCCTGTGGAAAACAAAAAGAATTCCCGGCTGGTGGATGCCCTTCTGATTCTGCTGATCATCCTGCCGCTGGTCCTGGCGATGGCGCTGAAAATCTGCACCACGCCGGACGCGCCCCTGGAAGAGGGCGTAGTCATTTCCGGCGCACAGGTTTACTTTACCATTCCCATGCCCTTGCAGGAATGGCCCATTACCGCCGCGCAGGTCAATTCCTGGGCGGTGATCCTGTCCATTTTGGGCGTATGCCTGTACCTGACCCACGGGATCAAGGTGATTCCCGATTCCAAGCGGCAGCTTGCGGCGGAATGGATCGTGGACACGGTCAATAAGCTGGTCAGCAGCAATATGGGGCAGCAGTTCATGGGTTTCGCGCCCTTCGTGGCCGGTATCCTGGCCCTGTCCGCCCTCTCCAGCCTGAGCAGCCTGCTGGGTCTTTTCGCCCCCACGTCAGACCTGAACATCGTACTGGGCTGGGCTATTCTGGTATTCATCCTGATCACCCATTACAAGCTCAAGGGCGGATTGTGGAATTACATCAAGGGCTTTTTCAGCCCTATTCCCGTGTTCGCGCCACTGAACATCATCGGCGAGGTGGCAACGCCCATTTCCATGTCCTTCCGTCATTACGGCAACGTCATGAGCGGCATGGTCATTTCCACCCTGATCGCATACGCCCTGCGGAGCCTGTCCAATATGCTGCTGGGCTGGCTGCCGGGCATCTTGGGCAAGATTCCCTTCCTGCAAGTGGGTCTTCCCGCCGTCCTGTCCCTGTACTTCGATATCTTCTCCGGCTGCATGCAGGCGTTCATTTTCGCCATGCTGACCATGATGTTCGTGGCCACAGCCGTGCCGGAAGAGGAATAATACGGTACGGGAAAAAGAAACTGACTGGAGAACAAAGGTGAAATTCCCCTTGTGCCTTTCTTGGAAGGGGGGCCGGGGGAAACCGTTCTTTGGGCTCCAAAGAACGGTTTCCCCCGGAAAAATCGATCTTGGTGCAAAGCGGGTTTCCCGCATATCACAACATTTGAGGAGGTTTTCCCATGCTTGAAATCGCCATTGGTATCATTCTCGGTTGCTGCGCCATCGGCGCGGGTATCGCCCTGATCGCCGGTATCGGCCCTGGTATCGGTGAAGGCCAGGCCGTGGCCAAAGCCTGCGAAGCCGTGGGCCGCCAGCCTGAAAGCCGTTCCGCCGTCACCTCCACCCTGATTCTGGGCTGCGCCCTGGCTGAAACCACCGGTCTGTACGGCTTGATCATCGGCATCCTGCTGATCTTCGTTGCCCCCGGTTCCTTCGTGGGCATCCTCAAGAGCGCCATCGAATGGAGCAAGACCCTCCTGTAACAGCAGATGTTCCTGCTGATACAAACCCTTGATTAGAAAGGCTGAGAAGATGCAGTCATTGGATATTATTTCTGTCAATCTGTGGAATACGCTGCTTTCCCTGGCTAATCTGGTCATCATCTTCCTGATCCTCAAAAAGTTCCTGTTCAAGCCCGTTCAGAAGGTCATGACCGAAAGGCAGAACCAGGTGGACAAAATCTATTCCGAAGCCGATGAAAGCCTGAGCTCGGCAAAGGAACTGAAACAGGAATATGAGCAGCGCCTCGCTTCCGCGCGCCAGGAGGCGGATACACTGATCAAGACCGCCACCCAGAACGCCCAGCGCAAAAGCGACCAGATCGTGGCCGAGGCCAACAGCCAGGCCAGCCACGTGAAGCAAAAGGCGGAAGCGGAAATCGCCCAGCAGAAAAAGCAGATGCTCAAAGATGTGCGGAGCGAAATCTCTGAATTGGCCGTGGACATCGCTTCCAAGGTGATGGAGCGCGAGATCAGCAAAAAGGATTACGATGGCTTTGTGGACGAATTCATTCAGAATGTTGGTGAGCAGCCGTGACGGAGTTTGGCAGAGAATACGGCGAGGGGCTGTACGCCCTGTGCGCCGAGGAAAAGCTGGACCAAGCGGTGCTGGAGGAAATGCGGGCCATCGGGAAAGCCTTCAAGGAGAATGAAGCGTTTCTTCATTTGCTGGGCAACATGTCCATGAGCAAGGAGGAGCGCGTCAGGATCGTGGATGAAACCTTCAAAGGACAAATCCACGAATACACCCTGAATTTCCTCAAAATTTTGGTGGAGCGGGGGGCCATCCACGCCTTTTCCGAATGCGCCGCCGCCTATCAGGAAATCTATTTCCGCGATCATCAGGTGGCCGTTGCGGAGGTGACCACCGCCAATCCCCTGAACGAGGAACAGAAAAACAAGCTGCGGGATAAGCTGAAAAAGATAGCGGGGAAAGAAATCGTTATCAAGGAAAAGATCGACCCGTCGGTACTGGGCGGGGTGTTGCTGCAAATGGATGGAAAGCGGTATGACAATACTGTTCGCCACCGGCTGGCAGCCATTAAACAGACCATGACGGAGGAATGAGCGAAGCGCTTGATTCCCTGTCACGGATGTATGGATTGAAAGCGGTGAAACGATGCAATTAAAGCCCGAAGAAATTTCCAAGCTGATCAAAGAGCAGATCAGGCATTACAACAATAAAATTTCCCAGAGCGATACCGGCACCATCATCATGATCGGCGACGGTATCGCCCGCGCCACGGGTCTGGACCAGTGCATGGCCAACGAACTGGTCAAGTTCCCCAACGGGGAATACGGCATGGCCCTGAACCTGGAAGAAAACTCCGTGGCCATCGTTATGCTGGGCACCGACGAGGGCATCCGCGAGGGGGACACCGTGGAGCGCACGGGCCAGGTGGTTTCCGTACCCGTGGGCGAAGGAATGATTGGCCGCGTGGTCAATGCCCTGGGCCAGCCCATCGACGGCAAAGGCCCCATGGATACAAAGGAGATGCGGCCCATCGAGCGCAACGCCCCCGGCATCATCCAGCGCAAGAAGGTGTCCGTGCCACTTCAGACGGGCATCAAGGCCATCGACTCCATGATCCCCATTGGCCGCGGCCAGCGCGAATTGATCATCGGCGACCGCCAGACCGGCAAAACCGTCATCGCCACGGATACCATCATCAACCAGAAGGGCAAAGGCGTGATCTGCATCTATGTGGCCATCGGCCAGAAGATGTCCACGGTGGCCCAATTGGTGGATACCCTGGAAGCGGCGGGCGCATTGGAATACACCACGGTGGTCAGCGCTTCCGCCAGCGAACTTGCCCCCTTGCAGTACATCGCTCCCTATTCCGGCTGCGCCATGGCGGAATACTTTATGGATCAGGGCAAGGACGTGCTGATCATCTACGACGATCTGAGCAAGCACGCGGTGGCCTACCGCGCCCTGTCCCTGCTGATCCGCCGTCCGCCGGGCCGCGAAGCCTACCCCGGCGACGTGTTCTATCTGCACAGCCGCCTTTTGGAGCGTTCCGCCCGGGTGGACGCGAAATATGGCGGCGGCTCCATTACCGCCCTGCCCATCATCGAAACCCAGGCGGGCGACGTGTCCGCCTATATCCCCACCAACGTGATCTCCATTACCGACGGCCAGATCTTCCTGGAAACAGAGCTATTCCACAGCGGCATCATGCCCGCCATCGACCCTGGCATTTCCGTCAGCCGCGTGGGCGGCGACGCCCAGATCAAGGCCATGAAGAAGGTTGCGGGCAGCCTGAAGCTGCTGTACAGCCAGTACCGCGAGCTTCAGTCCTTCGCCCAGTTCGGCTCCGACCTGGACGCGGACACCAAGTCCCGTCTGGCCCAGGGCGCACGCATCGTGGAGGTGCTCAAGCAGAACCGCAACCGTCCCGTGGCCGTGGAAAACCAGGTGTGTATTTTCTACGCCGTCACCCACGATTTCCTGAAAGACGTGGAAGTGAAGGACGTGGCCGAATATGAAGAAAACCTGTACCAGCGCATGGCGGCTCAGCATGGGGACGTGCTGGACGCCATCCGGGAAACCGGCCTGCTCTCTCCCGAAACAGAAGGCAAGCTGAAAGCGGCGCTGGAAGGCTTCACGAAAGATTTTATCAAAACCAAGCAGTAAGGAGGGATTTGCATGGCCGGATCGTCCATGAAGGCCATCAAGCTGCGGATCAAAAGCGTGGAAAGCACCATGCAGATCACCAAAGCCATGCAGCTGGTGGCTACCTCCAAGCTCCGCCGCGCCAAGGAACGCATGGAGAACAGCAAGCCCTACGCCACGATCTCCCGTGAAACGCTGATGGAGGCCGTCAGCCAATGCGATCCCCAGTTCACGCCGTTTATGGAGCGCCGTGAAGTCAAAAACCGGTGCTACGTGGTCATCGCGGGGGAGCGGGGCCTTGCCGGGGGCTACAACGCCAACGTGTTCAAAGCTCTGGCCGCCCACGCGGGGGATACGCCTTACTGTGTTCTGCCCATGGGCAAAAAAGCCATCGATAAATACCAACATCTGCATGTGAAGCTGCTGGACGACAGCCTATTCCATGTGGAAGGGCTGGGCGTGAGTTCCTGCTTTAAACTGGCCAATCAATTGGTGGAAGGCTATCAAAACGGGGATTACGATGAATTGGTGCTGGTGTATACCACCTTCCAGTCCATGATGAGCCAGGAAGTGCGCATTGAGCAGCTGCTGCCCATCGAAAAGCCGGAGAATGGAACGGAACGCGGTGTGGTCACCATTTACGAGCCCAGCCCCGCGGAAATGCTGGAAGCGGTGGTCCCCGATTATTTAGGCGGACGGCTGTACAGCGCCGCCTGCGATTCTTTTGCCAGCGAGGTATCCGCCCGCCGCAACGCTATGGATTCCGCCACCAAAAACGCCGGGGAAATGATCGACGGCCTGCGGCTCAAATACAACCGGGCACGGCAGGGCGCCATCACCCAGGAAATAACCGAGATCGTGGCAGGAGCGGAGCATTAACCTTCCGAAAGGAGAAACCCCATCGTGTGCGAAAAAAACATCGGCAAGGTCGTTCAGGTCATCGGCCCCGTGCTGGATATCCGGTTCGAGGACGGGAAGCTGCCTGAATTGCTCAATGCCATTGAAATTCAGAACGGCGATAAAAAAATCACCGCCGAGGTGGCCCAGCATATCGGCGACAACGTGGCCCGCTGCATTTCCATGAACGCCACCAACGGCATGGTGCGCGGCCTGGACGCGCTGGATACCGGCAGCCCCATCACGGTGCCCGTGGGCAACGAGTGCTTGGGCCGCATCTTCAATCTGCTGGGCCAGGCCATCGACGAGCAGCCCGATCCCGTCACGGCGGAACGCTGGCCCATCCATCGCCCTGCCCCCTCCTATGAGGAGCAGGAAAGCTCCGCCGAGATACTGGAAACGGGCATCAAGGTGGTGGATCTGATCGCGCCTTACGCTAAAGGCGGCAAGATCGGCTTGTTCGGCGGCGCTGGCGTGGGCAAAACCGTGCTGATCATGGAACTGATCAACAACGTGGCCAAGCAGCACGGCGGCCTGTCCGTTTTCGCGGGCGTTGGCGAACGCACCCGCGAGGGAAACGACCTGTACAACGAAATGAAGGAAAGCGGCGTCATCAACAAGACCGCCCTGGTCTACGGCCAGATGAACGAGCCGCCGGGAGCCCGTATGCGCGTGGGCCTTTCTGGTCTTACCATGGCCGAATACTTCCGCGACCGGGAAAATCAGGACGTGCTGCTGTTCATCGACAACATCTTCCGTTTCACCCAGGCGGGCTCCGAAGTGTCGGCCCTGCTGGGCCGCATGCCCAGCGCCGTGGGTTATCAGCCCACCCTGGCCACGGAAATGGGCGCTTTGCAGGAGCGCATCACCTCCACCAAGAAGGGTTCCATCACTTCTGTGCAGGCGGTATACGTGCCCGCGGACGACCTGACCGACCCGGCACCTGCCACCACCTTCGCCCATCTGGACGCCACCACGGTATTGAGCCGCGCCATTTCCTCCCTGGGCATTTACCCGGCGGTTGATCCCCTGGATTCCACCAGCCGCATCTTAAGCCCCGAAATTGTGGGCCATGAACATTACGAGGTGGCCCGCAGCGTTCAGAGCATTTTGCAGCGCTACAAGGAATTGCAGGACATCATCGCCATCATGGGCATGGACGAACTGAGCGATGAAGACAAGCTGATCGTGGCCCGCGCCCGCAAGGTGCAGCGCTTCCTCAGCCAGCCCTTCTCCGTGGCAGAGCAGTTCACCGGCATGGAGGGCAAGTATGTGCCCTTGAAGGAAACCATCCGCGGCTTCAAGGAAATCATCGAGGGCAAGCACGACGACCTGCCCGAGAGTGCGTTCCTGTTTGTGGGCACCATCGACGAAGCGGTAGCCAAAGCCAAAAAGGGTGAGTGATCATGGCCACATATCATCTGCAGATCGTCACCCCGGACCGGATGGTGTATGACGGGGAAGCGGAGAAGATCATCCTGCGCACCGTCAACGGCGACGTATGCATCCTGCCCCATCATATCGACTACGCCGTGCCGCTGGCCATCGGAGAAGCAAAAGTAACCGACGGCCAGGGCAACACCCGGCTGGCCGCCTGCAATAACGGCATGTTAAGCGTCCATGGAAACGAAGTGCGCGTGGTGGCCGTCACCTTCGAGTGGGCCGATGATATTGATTTGGAGCGCGCCCGCCGGGCGGAGGAAAGCGCCAAGGAAATGCTGGATAAGCTCAAGCGCGAGGATGCGGATTTCAACGTAGCCGAAGCAAGGCTGAAACGCGCCCTGACCCGCATTCAGGTCAAGGGATAAGGAAAAACGGAGAAGCGAATCAAACATGCTTCTCCGTTTTTCTATGCGGTTTTTCAGCAGGCAAAAGGAGTTGAGAGTTGAGAGTTGGGAGTTGAGATTCAGATAGTTGAAATATAATAGACCCAAAGAATGGATCACTATAAAATCTCAACTCTCAACTCTTAACTCTTAACTCTTAACTCTCAACTCTGAAAATCATCCATTATATCCGCGCGGGTTCTGCTTCTGCCAGTTCCAGGCGTCGCGGCACATGGCGTTCAAATCCCGCTTGGCCTGCCAATGCAGCAGTTCCTTGGCGCGGGTTGCGTCGGCATAGCACACGGCGATGTCGCCGGGGCGGCGGGGGGCGATTTCATAGGGGATTTTCAGATCATTGGCCTGCTCGAAGGCGTGCACGATGTCCAGCACGCTGTAGGGGGTGCCGGTACCCAGGTTAAAGATTTCCACGCCGCTGCGGTTCACGGCGTATTCCAGGGCGGCTAAATGGCCTTCCGCCAGATCCATTACATGGATGTAATCGCGTTCTCCGGTGCCGTCCCGGGTGGGGTAATCGTTGCCGAACACCCGCAAATGATCCAGCTTCCCGGAAGCCACCTGGCAGATGAAGGGCATCAGATTGTTGGGGATACC
>JAFXMP010000134.1 GCA_017530275.1 Clostridia bacterium
GTAGCCCGCTTCGCCGTACACAAAGCCGCAGGCGATGACGCATTGGATGCCATCCTCCCTTTGATTCAGCTCCGTCAGCCCCGCTTCCCAATCTCTGCGCAGCCGCTCCGCCTCCTCGCGGGTCACATGGATCGCCACCACCACGAACTCATCTCCGCCGACCCGGAAGGGCAGCACATTGCGTTTTTCGATCCTGTGCAGGCTTTCGGCAGCCTTTTTGATGAGCTTGTCCCCGGCCTCATGGCCGTAAGTATCGTTCATGCGCTTCAGGTCATTTACGTCCATGTTGAACACGGCGATGGCGTCCTGCTCCCGGAAAACGGTCCTTTTCATTTCCAGGAATTTGCCCTTGTTGTACAGGCCGGTCAGGCTGTCATGGGACTTTTCTTCCTGCAGATGCTTGGAATAATCCGTCATCTCCCGGTATATTTCCATATACAGACTGGTATCCACCAGATGATGGATCTGGAGCAAGCGGCCGTCCTCGGAAAGCGTGGAGGAAATGACCATATACGATTTCCCGCTGCCGGAGTGCAGCAGATCCCAGGCTTCGCCCCGCTGCCCTTCCCGCAGGGGCGGGCAGGCAAAAGCCCAGTTGGTTTTTTCCCGCCCGATAAAAGCGGTCTTTTCATCTTCATAGAGCACTTCGCCGGATGCGCCGGTAATCCGAATGCCGCCGATATCATCCCTGAAAAAACGAAGGATCATGTCGTCAATCAAAGGAATCCCTCCCGCGCGTTATTTGCCTATTTGAAAAAACAAGATCGCTTACTTAAGCAAAACCATGTTCATCCATAAAACCGAGATCAGGCAAGCCAAACCGTGACAAAAAACTGAAATAGAAAAAACCCAGGAAAGTGTTGGTTTTCCTGGGTTCGAGCGTGTTATTAACGTTTGGAGAACTGGGGGGCGCGCCTCGCCGCTTTGAGACCGTACTTCACAAGGTTGCTCGCGCTGTACCCCTTGAAATGCCTTAGTTTTTTGAAAACCCCAGGAAATTTAACCCCTTCTTAAACCCATCTTTCAAGATACTCGAAACATTGCCTGTAATTACTGCCCGAAGGCTTCATTTACCACGGTGGCAAGTTCCCTGGGTTTATTATACTTCGCTTTTGCATAAATGTCCATCATTATTTTGCTGTTCTCATGTCCAGCCAAGTACTGAACGGTTTTCGGATCAACGTGGGCGTAAATGAGATTTGTAATATATGTATGACGCAGCTGGTGTGGAGTGACCTGACAATCTAAGCTGAAAGTCCTTTATCCGCTGATACGAACCTTGAGCATTGATCCCAAGCTCGTTTTCTATCCCGAACACAGTCAGGAATCGCCAGCCTATAAGCAGCTTCAGCAGATGATCGAGGGCTGCAGCGAAAAAGAAGTAACTACGCTCCTGGTAGTCGTCCGAGATATTCTTGCTGCGCTGCGTTCAACAGATTATATAAGTATTTGATCCTCACGATTGATGCCTGCATCTTGCAAAAAGACGCAGGCATCAGCTTACGACATGGGCGCTTTCTCTACGGTCATTTTCCGTTCCACAAGCGAGATGATATACTCTTTCCTGCACCACGGACAGAATAGCGGAAAGTGAAGCAGCACCGTCTTTTCCAATACCTTCGTTCTTGTTTTTCTCTCACAATACGGGCATTTCAACCAAAGTTCATTATTTTTTTCGTCCATTGCTTATCTCCCAAACAAGCTGCTTTGCGGCTGGCGTCTGGCTATATGCTGTCCAAAAAGCAGCAATTATGTTCGTGTTTCCGCTGTTTATTCTGATTTACTTATGTGTGATGCGTTTTGTTCCCGGCCTGATTGCCCGCTGGGGACACACCAGGATGCACAAATGACAGCTCACACAGTTTTTCCCATTGAGCACCGGGCGGCGGTTTTCGTCCAGGCGGATGGCCTGATGCCCACCGTCCGCGCAGGAAATCTCGCAACGCCCGCAGCCGATGCAGCGTTCCCGGATGAACTGCGGGAAGATCACCGTATCTCGCTCCAGGGTATCGGTGGTAGGGTTGAGCGTATCCAGAGCAAGCCCCATAGCTTCCTTGACGCTGCCAAAGCCCTTTTCCGTCAGGTACAGATTTAGCCCCGCTTTCAGATCGTCGATGATCCGATAACCGTACTGCATCACGGCGGTGGTAACCTGGATGGAGTTGCCGCCCAGCAAGATAAATTCCAGGGCGTCCCGCCACGTTTCCACGCCGCCCATGGCGGAGAGGTGCATTCCCTGCAATGCCGGGTTCTGGCCCAGCTCCGCGATGAACCGCAGGGCGATAGGCTTCACCGCATTGCCACTGTACCCTCCCACAGCACTGTGCCCA
>JAFXMP010000135.1 GCA_017530275.1 Clostridia bacterium
AAGTGAGCCTGACGGCCATTGAATCAATGATAGTGAATAAATCATAAAGAGAGGAAGACGACCATGAAAAAAGCGCTTGCGATCCTGCTTTGCCTGGCGATGCTGCTGGGCTGCGCCGCCGCACAGGCAGAAGCTCCCGAAAAACTGTATCTGGCCACCGTGAATATGAACGGTGCGTTCAATCTGCAGTGCTCCCTGCCGGAAGGCTATGAATTTCAAGAAATCGAATCCACCGACGCCACCTATATCGCCGTTTTCAAGATGGATGAAAACCGCCCCATGCTGACCCTGTCCATCGCCTACAACGAGCTGTATTCTGATGTGACGCGGATGAACGACCTGGATGCGGAGGCCCTGGCCCTGATCGAAGATTCCTTCCGGCAAGAGGACGAAGTGGACATCAGCTATACGGAAACGGCCTACGGGACCAAAGTGATGATGGTCAAGGAAATCAAGGACACCGTGGACTATATGGAATTTTACTCTGTCTTCCTGGGCTATGAAATCGAAGTTGTGGCGGTCAGCCTGAACAGCGAAGAGGGCCTTACGGACGACCAGATCAAAATGGTCATCGATTTCCTGAGCAATCTGGACTTTGTGGAAGCTGAAAACGACGTCTATCCTCAGCCCGAAGGCGGAAAAAAGTTTGAAAGCGATTGGGCTATTGTCGGCGGGCTGGCGGAAATCATCTACGAAGAAGAAGGCTACCGGGTCACGCTGACCATCAATAACCAGGACGGCACAGGCGCGCTTTGGCAGTATTCCTGCTACTACGTGGAAGACACGGATTCCCTTCTTTCCGTTTCCTCCAGCCGAACCAACTTCACCATTAATCCGAATAACGGCGAAACAGTATACGGTGACGTCGCATACGAAGGGATCGACGAAGAAGGCATGGAAACAACATTCAGCATTGACGATCACGGCTGCCTCATCTGGAAGGACGGCCATGACGACGCTGGCGCGGGCCTGGAATTTGTCAATATCGGTCGATTCGATGGTGTATGGCGGAATGAGGAGGAAGAAGTGGAGGCCGAGTTCATGTGGAACGGCCTGACCGAAGATGAAATGTTCTACACCGTATATATCACCCGCGGCAAGACCGATGGGGATCATTATACGAATTTCCTGATGAACGGCACCTATGATCCTGCCACCGGCAGGCTGAGTGCGTATGGCACCTGCCTGCTGTTCACCAGGAACGCCGCCGGAGAATATGATTCCAGCGAAGACAGTGAGACCTACGACGCATTCTTCTCTTTGATGGAAGACGGCAGGCTGCTCTTTGAAACGGCCAACGGCATCGAGTTGGAATACGACCTCATGGGGCATCAATGAGCATAGAAGTGTATCCATCCAGTCACATCAAAGGAGACAGAAACCATGAGCATCATGAAAAAGATTTTTGCAATGATCCTGATTGCGGCGCTGTGCCTGAGCGGGACGGTGCTGGCGGAGGAAGCGCCCGCCGTCACTGCTTCGGACTATCTGGGAGAATGGGTGGATCTGGACGGCGCCTGCAACATTGATATTACGGAACATACCGATGGAGAGACGATTGACGGCTATGTCGCCAACGTCGAGATGCCCATCATTGAAAAAGATGGACTGTGTTACGTCGTTTGGTCTTACGCCTGTGTCTGGGATGACGAGACGCAGACCATGAAGAGCACCGCCCGTTTCGTAGGCAAGGGTGATTACGATCCGGACAGCGAAGAGGAAATCACGGATTCCAGTCTGGACTACACCGCCGCGACATTCCGCTTTGACGAAGAAGGGCGGCTTGCCTGGAGCGACGAAAACGAAACCGCTGACGACGGGCTGCTCTTTGTGCGGCCCATCGGCTGGGGCGAGAGCGTGTACGCGAGCTTCCGGGGCGAGTGGGTGGAGTGTGAGACCCATTTCACCCAAATGACCATTGAAGAGAACCCTGTGGAAGGTTTGGACGTTGAGATCGTATCCCCGCTGACCCACGGCGCGTATATCTTCAAGAGCACGGTTCAGTACGACGCGGATGAGCGCTGCTTTACCTACGACAAGGGCAAATTCTGGGACGTGCCCATCACCGAAGAAGAGAATCCCGAGCTGGGCGAAGAGAAGATCGCCGGAACCAGCGGCATATTCGCCTTCGTCTGGGAAGAGGATCGCCTGGTCCTGACCTGGACGGACGACAGCCAGCCGGACAGGGAAGTGCGGTTTGAGCGTGCGGAAACCGACGCCGAGCCTGCCGGAGCTGCGGCCTTTGAGGGCGTTTGGCAGTGCGACCGGGCAACCATCGCCATGTATTGGGAAGAAGAGGGCTTCAAGGTGCTGATCACCTGGGGAAGCAGCGCCTGGGAGCACTCGGAATGGGAATACAGCTGCTATTACCACGAAGAAAACAATACGGTGGTATCCGTGCCCTTCGGCATCCGCACGGAATATGTGTACGGCGATAACGGCGAACTCGTATCCGCCACCGAAGCGTATAACGACGGGGAAGCCGTCTTTTCTCTGGACGAGGAAGGAAAGCTGATCTGGCTGGATGAGAAGGAAAACGCGGGCGACGGGATGCGGTTTGAGAAAATCCCCGAAGAGCCTGCCGATCTTACCTTCGCCACCATCGGGGACGCGATGAATGCGGAAGGCTATACCGGTATTGCTGGCGGCGATGATGAACACTATGTGGCGGTGGTTGAACTGGACGGCGCGTATCTCCGCGTGGTGGCCAAGGTGGACGACGAAGCCCGCAGGCTGGGCGACGCCACCCTGGATTATGTGGATGCCGACACGCTTGAAGCCGCGTTTGCGGCATATAACGCCTATATCGAAACGCTGCCCATCGCCTATGAAGAGGAGATCACCGCCCAGCCCCTGACCCAGGAGGAATTGGACGCGCTGGCGGGCAAAACCCTGCTGGAATTGGAGGAAGCGGGCTATGAATCCAGCTCTTCCCATATGGGAGAAGACGACGCAGCCATTTATACCGTAAGCTATGGCCTGTTTGAATATGATCTGCTGCTGAACGGAACCTATACCGAATACATGGAGCACAATGACAGCGGCTATATCGGCGATCTGACGGTCAAGAGCGCCGCCTTGGCCGGCATTTCCCGTAATGCGGTGGAGATGCGCTATCACGCGGACGGCACTTACGATGAAGAAAACGATTCTTGGGCTGAATTCAATGGAATCATGGAGATGATCACCAACGCCTTGTCCAGCGAAAACCCGGAAGAAGCTATTCAAGCGCTGATCGAAGCCATGCCTGAACAGGCTGAAGAGATCCAGGCGTTCGCGGAAATCATTTCCGCCATGACCGAACAGAGCGAAGAATGATAGAAGCAGTATAAACAAACCGTATGCAAGCGGCAAATGAAAAAGGAGGAACAACCCCATGAAAAAGCAAATCATCGCATTCCTGTTCGCGGCCGTTCTGCTGCTGACGGCCCTCCCTGCGGTATTGGCGGAGGAGGAAGGGCCGGAGGGCAAACCCATGACGATTGAGGAAATGATGGGACTCAATCCGGCTGAATGGCCCAAGACCATGTATGTATATACCGAAAACAGAGGCAAGCTGAACGTGCGCAGCGAGCCCAAATCCGGCGACAACGTGATCGATCAGCTGGAATACGGCACGGAAGTGATCGTAGAGAGCCCGGTGATCATCAATCCTGAATGGAGCTGCATTCGGAGTAAAAAAGCCAAGGATGGCATCGCCTACGTCATGACGCGCTATCTCAAAAACAGCAGACCCAGCGATGCGGATAAAGTCGCCGAAGAAAAAGCCAACAAGGAAGAATTGAACCGACAGATCAAAAGCGAACGTGCGTTGGAGCAGCCCCTTCTGCTTGCTGTTCGCGCTTCACGCGCTTCCGGCTGGGTCAACTTCCGCGTAGGCCCCGGCGTGGCGGCGGACCGCATCGCCTCCCTGCCGGACGGCCGGGAACTGAAAGCTATCGGTGAAACGGATAAGTGGTATCAGGCCATCGATTCCGAAACCGGCAAGACCGGCTATATCAGCAAGAATTACGTCACCGTGCTGGGCGCCGTGAAGGAAGAGCCTGCCAAGGAACAGATGGGCAAGTTGATCGTGAACGGTGAATTCGCCCTGCAATGCCAGCTGCCCGAAGGCTATTCTATGCAGCTCATCAACACCCTGGGCACCAAGATCAGCGCGTTCATCACCAGTGAAGATCCGGAAAAGCCCATTTTGCAGCTTTCCATTGCCTTTGACGAACTTTTCGCTGACGTGGATCGCATGAACGACCTGTCCGAGGAAGCGCTCAGGGGGCTGGAGGAGAGCTTCGCCGAAATGAACGAAGTGGAAATTTCCTATACGGAAACCGCCTACGGCACCAAGCTGCTCATCGCCCGGGAAGTGGGCGACGATACGGATTTCGTGGATATCCTGTCCGTGTATAAGGGCTATTCCATCGAATTCGTCATGACCCCCAATCCCGAAGCCAAGGATCAGACGCTCACCGACGCGCAGATCCAGATGTGCATCGATTTCCTGAGCGAAGTGGATTTCGTGGAAGTGAAATAACCACGTTTCAATATGCTTGCAGTGCCGAAAAGCGCGCTGCAAGCATATTGTTCATCAGACGGACAAGGCGGAGAGGAGATGTGTTCCGGTGAAAAAATTGATCCCCATCCTGCTGGCGGCTTCGCTGCTTTGCATCGTATGCTGTTCCATCGCCGAAGAAACGGCGCAGCCCGAATCGGATTCCGGCTTCTGGATCTCCGAGATCACGGACGAGATCTTTGAAAGGATTCAGGGAAAATCCTTTAAGGACGATTGCACGCTGCCCCGGGAAGACCTAAGGTATCTGCACGTGCTCCATGTGGGGCTGGACGGAGAAACCCACGAGGGCGAGATGATCGTCAATTACCACATCGCCGAGGATGTACTGGATATCCTCCGGCAGCTTTATGAAGCAAAGTATCCCATTGAAAAGATCCGCTTGGTGGATGAATATGACGCGGACGACGAGCTTTCCATGGAGGACAACAACTCCTCCTCCTTCAATTTCCGCTTCATTTCCCACACCACCCGCGTGTCCAAACACGGCCTGGGCCTGGCGGTGGATATCAACACCCTGTACAACCCCTACACCAAGATCGTGGACGGCGTGCGCATCGTGGAACCCGTCACCGGCGAGCCTTACCTGGATCGGGACGCGGATTTCCCCTGTAAAATCGATCATGAAGACTTGTGCTATAAGCTCTTTACCGAGCACGGCTTCGAGTGGGGCGGCGACTGGGAGGACCGGAAGGACTACCAGCATTTTGAGATTCCCACCGACGTGATCTCGGAATGGTATCCCGACAATCAATAATCAATTCTGAGGAGGCAATACCATGAAAAAACTGATTTCTTTCCTTTGTGCGCTGCTGCTGGTCTGCTGTGCTTCGGCCGCTGTCGCCGAGCCATATGTGTCTAACCTTTACGCGCCGAAAACGCCGGAAACGCTCAAAACGCTGTTGGGCGGCAAAAGTTTTTACGTCCGCGTCAACGGCATAGAAGTAAGCGGCGAGGACGAGGACGCCCGTTTCAGGATCACGCTCACCGTCTGTGAAAGGGATCGGTTCGATGCGGCGGTGATCGAGAATCTGGCGGTGCATGATATCCTCCAGTTCGGAAACGGCGACGCCGCGATGGTCCTGGAAGTGATCCCCGATGAATCCGGCGTCACGGTCAAGGGCGGCGAAAATGTCTATTCCTTCTATAAGGAAGAAGACGGAAGCTATACCGTCACCACGGATGGGGAGTATCCCTTCTGGACGGAAGTTTTCTCTGTCACCGTTCCGCTGGAAAAGGACGTCCGCTTCCTGGACTGGAGCGATCCGGAAAACCAGGGTGAGCCTGTGCAGCTGGGATTTGACGCTCTCCGCGATCTGTTGCAGGGGGATACAAACTTTTCCCCGTACAATACGTGCGTCACCTTTGATGAGAACGGAAAGATGGTTGAATTCCTTTACAATTATTCTCCCTGGAATTGAGATATGCTGAACATAGACATCATGGATACCGTTCTGCGAAAGGAGGAACATAACCGTGAGTGACAAGCAGGAACTGAACATGGATGATATGGGCCAGGCAGCCGGAGGCTGGGAGTTTCACGCCGAGGGGAAACACCTCACATAGCTCAACGGGTATGATATCAAATGCCCGTATTGCGGGAACGCCAGCGCGGATGTCGTGAAGAAGAGCGCAGCGAGTCCCAGCGAAGTATTATTCAAATGCGAAAACTGCCAGAAGACTTTTTTTCTCCGCTGGGACAGGCTCTACAACAAGGTGATCGTCGTTAAGCGTTGACTGATCTCCCTGGTGATCGATATTTCAGACGAGATTCAGTATCACTTGCGGAAGGAAAGAAATCTGTTATGGAAAAAAGTCTTTTCCGAAAAAAGAGCATGGAACGCATTTCCTCCCCGGAGGAACTGCACGACTATATGCGCGTCACCAGCCCCCGGCTCTGGATGATCCTGGGCGCCATTGTGGCGCTGCTGGCGGGGTTCATCGTGTACGCCTCCACCGCCACCATGGAAAACACCATGACTATCCAGGTGCAGATATCCCAATACGGACTCCAGGAAAACGGCACCGGAGAGAGGGAATACATAACGGGTATCCAAGCCTATCTGCCCGGTTCCATGAAGGATCAGGTACAAACTGGCATGATGGTGCGAATTGGGAAAGAGGAGACGACGGTCAACTACATCGGTGTGCGTGAGGATGGCATGATCTTTTTAACGATCGATCCTATCGAGGATTACCTCCCACTCCCGGAAGGCG
>JAFXMP010000136.1 GCA_017530275.1 Clostridia bacterium
CCCGTACAGGCGCAGTTTCTGCCGCACGGCCCAGCTTTTCCCGCCGCCCCGCGCCCCGCCATAAGCCAGGTACAGGTGCTTTTCATCCATCAGAAAATCAAACTGTTTCGTGTTCGGCCTGATCCTGATCTCCATGCACCTTTTCAACCTCCAGCGTCAGCTTCACCGGCTCCTGCTTCTCTATCTCTTCCTCCGGCGGCTTGATGATGGCCCGGATTGCATCCGCGCAATCCAGCAGCTCCCGTACTTGCTTGGTATCCACTTTCTTCAGGACCTTTTCCTCCTGCTTCCCTGGGCCCACGTTCACCAGCCAGCGCTGAAACTGGTATTTGTCCGCCGCCGCAGCCTCCAGCCGTCCCAGCACCGCGCCCAACAATTCATACACCCGCTCCAGGTCCGTCTCAATCTGCCGCGCCTTGCTCTCCTGCGCACGCGCCTGCGCACGCGCAAGGGCTTTCTTGCCGCTTTCCTGCCGTTCCGCTACCCATTTTTCTCTGCATGCCCTGGCGTATAGCGTGCTCTCCGGAATGCCGTATTTCAGCGCGGTTTGGCACAGGGACGCGCCGCCGCGCATATAATAGGTTTTGATTTTTAGCCAGTCGTGCTTCACCGCCGCGCCTCCCTTCTTGCCACTTTCCCGTTCTCATGATACAAAAATAAAGCCTGTTTGTAAGTCTACAGGCAAAACTTGCAGCGTTATGCTTTTGTCCGGTTATCGCTTCTTCCGCATCAGCGCCGCCACATACACGCCGCCCACATAATCCGAGTATTTCACCGAGCACTCCACATAATAATACCCCGGCCACAGCTTCTCCAGGATCTCCTGGCTTTCCTGCGGCAACCGCTCCGCTAATGAGCGCACTTTCCTGTTCGTCAGCTTGCACTCGCTCCGGCGCACCGTGGGCTTTTTCAGGTTGTTGGAGCACACCCAGCGCTTGCGGTTTTTCTGCTGCTTGCTGATGTACCGGGCGATCCTGGCCAGCCCGTGCTCGTCCGGCTGGAGACGGTCCACGTTGGCGAACCCCTTGCCCCACAGCGCCTCGATCTCCTCCCGCGGGATCCCGCCGGTCAGCAGCATGTGCACATGTGTCCTCCGCCGTTCGCCGTCGCCGCTCCGGTCCTCCACGCTGTAGATGTATTTCAATTCCGGCAGGCCCCGGCGTTCCCGCAGCCGCTTCAGCCGCCGGATGAAATTCCGGCAAGCACGCAGCCCTTCGTCATAATCCACCGGCTCCCGGAACGTCAGCGTCACGGCGTTGTCCTTCCGGGTAAAATTCGCGTTTGCCAGCCGGACGATTCGCTTTTCCGCGTTCCGCTGGTTGATTTTCTCCATCTGCTCCGGCGTCAGGCGCTTGCGTGCTTCCCGCGCTTCCCGGCGCTCCGCCGGCGTGAACACCGGATAGCATTCCAGCTCCAGCATTTCCCCGGCTTTGATGGCCCGGGTCATGTACCGCCACTCGCCTACCCGCAGCCGCAGCGGAAGGATCTGCTCGATCAGCCCGTCGCTCTCGCTCTGGAACAATTCACGGTATCTATCGTCCATACTGTCCCTCCGTCGGAAAGGCGGGGAGCCGTTCCCGCTCCCCGGACCCCTCACCCTGAAATTCTGCCGGCCATTTTTTCGGACGCTCTGTTCAAGACCCATGAACGGATCCTGAACAGGGCGCCCGCCCTGTCATGGTCCAGATGTTAATATTCAATACCAGCCTCTCAAGCGGGCTTTTCTCCCGCTTCTTTTTATATAGCGCGGCCCCTGGCGGCCGGGCTTTGACGGCGCCGAAGGTGAAAACGCTGCTCAGTAAAGCCCTTCAGGCGCCGCAGCCCGGCGGCAGAAATAAGGAGTGATTCATCCCCCCAATGGGCGCCGGAGCCGCTGGTCAACAGCGCGTTCCCATCGCCGCCGGTTGTCCAGGCCGGCGGCCCGCGCTGCTATGGTTAATCCTTCATTCATTCATTCGACCTGACTTTTATCTGGTTTGAAAAGCTCTCTGCTACCCTATGCCATGCTTTCTGTAATGTATAAAGCACTCTTTCTTTTGTGAGCTCATCTAAATCTGATGCCCTGACTGAACTAATGTGCCAGAGAAGATCCATACCCAATTTAATAGAACCTAAAACGTCTTTCTTTCCATCTATGCATTCTTTAATTCTCTTAGTCAAATCTTCGATCTGTTCTTTGTTATAAATCAATTTAAGCATTTGCATTGCAAAGAATAAATCGTCGTCTGTCTTTATCCAATAATCTTCTGTTTTCATACTTCCCATGGCTATACCTTCTTCCCCATCGCCCGGGCCTTGCGCCTCCAGCGGTTCTTGTTCGCCCGCTTCCGCGCTTCCCGTTCCTCCTCCGTCTGCGGCCCCACGATTTCCCCGGTCCGCATGCGGATCTGCGCCGCGCTCCGGCAGCCTACGCTGCAATACTTTTTCGACGGTGAACCGATGAACAGCTGGTCACAGATCAGGCAGCGGTTTTTCACGATTGTGGTGCCGTCCCGGTAGATCCTGTCGCCCTCGTTGATCGGCTCCTGCTCCTCCGGCTTGAAGGTGCTCCAGGGAATCCGCGGCTTTTCGTGCTCCGCGTTTGGGTGCCGTTCCATGCTGTACCGCATTTTGGACCGGCCCCACAGCAGATCCGCTTCCTTTTGCCCCGGGAAGTCCCGCACCCGTTCCCACCACGCCGCGTCGATGTGCCAAGGGCATCCGGCAAAGCATTCGCTCCGGCGGCTGGCGGCGTCCGGCGTGATGCCGATCTGCCGGACCTCCTCCGGCGTCATGCCCAGCAGATTGCCGATGATCAGCGCGATGCCCGGCACGGTCTTTTCTCCCCGCAGCAGCGCCTCCCAGGTCCGCCGGTCCGCGCCCACCGCGAACAGCCCCTGCTCCGTGGTCATGCCGTGGGCCTGCAGCCATTGGCCGAACCAGCTCGCCGGCCACGTCGGCGGTTCTTCCTTCTTCACCCGCGCCGGTGCCGGCGGCTTTTCCATCTCGCGCTGCATCATCCGGTCCAGCGCGGCTTTCTCCGCCACGGCCCGCTGTTTCTCCAGCTCATACTGCTGGCGTTCGTAGACTTTCTTTTTCTCCAGCAGCTCCTCGCGGTTCCGCGCGTAATAGTCCCGGTCATACTGCCTTTTCCGTTCGCTCGTTTGCATTTTCCAGCAGCTCCTTCATGCACAGTTTCATCAGCTCGTTCTCGCAGCACGGCCGGCCGTTCATCGGGCAGTCCGCGCAGCCCTTTCCATCATCATGCACACAGCACGCCAGCGCCTCCAGCAGCTCGTTCCTGTTCACGTCTTATCCTCCTTCGGCGGTTCTGGCATCGGCATCCAATGGGTAATAGCATATCCAATGAACCATCCGAGTGCGATACCACCGATTGTGCCCAGCGTGGCGAGAACGCCCAGAAGAGTATGGGTCATTCCTGCTCCGCCTCCCGTTTGATGGGCGGCACCCTGTAGCAGCACAGCACCACCATGCCCAGCGCCTCCGCCACGCGAATCAGCTTTCCCAGGCTCGGCGACGTGTCGCTTTTCATCCACCAGCTGATCGTACTCTCAGACACGCCGGCGCGGCGCGCCAGCTCCCTGGTGTCCATCCCCCGGCGCTCCCGCTCGTTTTCAATCGCCAGCAAGATCTGCTTCTGCGTCATGATTCCGCCCCCCAGTTGGCTATAGCCCGCAAGATCCGCAGCTCCGCCTCCAGCTTCCGGATCCGTTCCGCCTGCGCCTCCAGCTGCAGGCCCATCTGCGCGTTGGCGATGGTCAGCCCGGCCACCAGATTCTCCGCGTCCCGCTGCTGCTCCGCCCGGATCCGCAGCTGCTCCCGGTTCCAGATATCCGCCTCCCTGCTGTCACCGTACATGCTTACACTCCCCTATTTGAATTTCTTAACCCATCTAATCTTTTTGCCTACTATGTATTTTGTTATTTCTCCAAATAGATCCACTTGTATGATTTCTCTATGTCTTGATGGTCTATCCCAGGTATCTCCTTTGGTTTCACCTTCAGCTATAAATCCTGATGCTTTCAAGCTCGTTCCTGGTTCACTTGTCAGCGTATACGTTATGATCCGTTTATATCCCATTTCCTTTCCGCATCTTGCACATGCCCCATAAAGCATAGAGCATGCATTATATGTCCCATCTGTACACACTCGCCTTATTTCCAGTGTTCTTCCATCGTCCTGATTTCTGGCAACAGGCACGCCTGCAACGGCTACTCCGCACAGTTTTTCCCCGTCATAGCATGCTATGCTGAATTTGCTGCCCGTTACAGCTTTATTATGTCTATGATTATTCTGGATAAACTCATTCGCCTTTCTTAATGATATTGGTCTAATCTCCAGCATTTATTAATCCTCATACTTAAACCGCATGATTGCCTGGCACAGCGGGCACCGGGCATAATCCCCGGCGCACAGGTTGTTTTCCGCCCGGTCCTTGCTGCCGGCCCGCTTGAATTTGTTGGAGATCCTGCTGCCGGGCAGCAGCCCCTCGCACACGATCCGGTGGTCATCATGCCCAATGAAAAACGGGCATTTGATTTTCGCCGTCCCCGTTGTTTCTGAGTATGTGCACATGTGGCCCCCTTATCGCAGCTCGGTCATCATCTCCCGCACCGCCTCGCAGAGCCGGCCCAGCTCGTCGTATGCGCCCTCGCAGCCTTTACGGGCCGTCAGGTTCAGTCCGTTCTCGCTGAACGCCCGCCGGATCCCGTTCAGAATGTCCAGTACCCTGGACAGCGCCCAATACCGTGCGGATCCGTTCCATTTCTCGCTCATAATAATCTCTGCTCCATATCACATAGGCGTTTGTCGATGCCTTGGCAATCTTCCCCGTGCGCACCTTGACGATCGTTTCCATGTCGTGATACGCCTGTGCCTCGTTCCCGGCGAACACCTGCTCCACCAGTTCCAGCAGCTCGTTGCCAACAAGCACTTTTTCCCGGTCAGTCATTCCCGCTCCGCCTCCCTCACCCGCGTGCTCAGCACGTACCAGCCCCGCTGCCTGTCCTCCTTCTGTCGGTTGACCTTGTACCATGCTTCCCAGGCGATCTCCGCCCGGGTTTTGTTTTCCGCCATCACGTTCTGCTCGTAGCTTTCCTTCTGGATCCCGTCCGTGATGGTCCACCGCACCAGGAACGCCCGCGCCCGCATGTTGATGGGCTTGATCCCTGCAGCGGCTTTCGCCTTGTCCTTTGTCATGCTAGGAAGTCTCATGCTTCCCGCCTCCAGTCCAGCAGCTGGCCGTTCTTTTTCCTGGCCAGCCGCGCCGGCTGTGCCGCCGTCCGGACCCGCGGCGCTTCCGTTTTCCTGGCCGTCAGCCAGCGTTCAAAGTCTTCCTCGGTCACTCTCCGGCGCTTTTCCCCAGGCAGCACCACGCAGCGCATGGTCCGCATATACTCGCCCGCCTTGTTGATGCCCACCTGCAGCCGTTCCGCCACGTCCTGCCGCGTCAGTATCTTGCCCATCCAATCACTCCTTTACAGGTTTCCCCGGTTGTCCCAGACTTCTTTTTCCGATACGACGACGCCCCAGGCGGTTTCCGGATACTTTCTCCGGCTCCGCGGATAGGGCAGCCCGTGATAGACCTCCACGATGTGGCCGATTTCAAACTCCTCGTCCTTCAGCAGCCATTCGCCCTCTTCGATCATTTCCCGGATGACCTTTACGCAGGCTTTCCAGGTGTATTTCCGGCTGATATGCGGTTTCGTTTCCCAGCAGGTCACGGTCAGCCCGGAAGCGTCCGCGCTGCTGTATCCGTTGTACTGCCCCGGAACGGTGCCGCCGCCGTTTTCCCGTTCGTGCTGCAGGAACAGGTGCGCGTACTGCTGGAATTGCGGGAAGGTCAGCGCCGCGTATACGCGGATCCGGTACCCTTCCACCCCGCCGTACTTCAGCGCCATCCGCAGCATGTACCGGTCCCGTTCCTCGTTCTTTTCTTCTTCGAACATGCTGATCTGGCCCTTGATCTCCGCCATGCCGCTCACCAGTCCAGTTTCCGGCCGCATGCCGGGCAGTAATTCATCGGCACGCTGGCCGTTGCTTCATAGGTTTCTTCCGTGTTCCGGTTGTACAGGATGGCCGATGCGCTGATGATGTGCCCCGGGTACAGCTCCAGCGTCAACTCGCCGCTTTCCTCCGCTTCGATGGTGACCAGCTCGCCCTCGCAGTATTCGCAGGGTTCCTGCGGTTTCTTCCGCGGCATCACACCACCCCCGCCAGCCCCAGCCCGATCAGCGCGCCCCACAGGATCCCGCCGCCGATGCCCATCAGGGACAGCCGTGCCCATTCCGGCAGGCGGAACGGTATCTGCTCATACTCACACGCCATACAGCTCCACCAGATGGTCTTTTCCCAGTCCTGCGCAGCCAGTTTCCGAATAACGTTCCTTTCGAACATGTCCCGCATCTCACTTTCCAGTAATACTTCATAGGTTATGCCGGCTTCCGGTCGTTGATCTGTTCCGTCAGCGCCTGCAGGATCCACGTGGCGTCCTGAAGCTGGTCGTTGGCCATCCTCAGCGCAAGCTCCGCATTCTCCAGTTTGTCGTTGATCCGCTCAATGGCGTCCTCGTTCTTCTCCACTTCCATCTGCGCCGTCTTGGCTTCCGCGTCGGCTTCCGCCTGCAGCTTCTTCAGCTCCTCCAGGCTGGCCGCGTGCAGCATGTCACTGTTTACAATCAGCGCCAGCAAACCCAAACTGCTTTTCATCCTGGTCCTCCTCCTTCAGTTTGTCCTCGTCGATCCAGTCCGTCATCGCCCATAAGTTCCACTTCATCGTTTCCGTGATCTTGCCGGCCTTGTGCAGGTAGGTGACGGCGCCGTGGTACTCGATCCGCAGCATGTCCTGTTCGTCGTGATAGTCTCCCTCTTCCGCATAGGCCCGCAGCATTTCGTACAGTCCGTTCTGCTCGCTTGTGGTCAGCACGTCCAGCGTTGTGTCCTGGATCTGATACCTGTATTTCCTCCAGCGGTCCATGGTTATTCTCCTTTTACTGCGTGCAGGTCAACGCCCTCGATGATGGCCCGGAGCTCCAGAATATGCAGGTATTCGCCCATGACTTCTTTCTGCCGGCGCAGCAGATCCAGCGGGCAATCGTGCGGCGGTTCTTTGATCGGGCGCTCCGCATACTTCATCATCTCCGCCGCCTCGATCCGGTTGCACATGTCCCGCAGCTTTTCATGCCGTTCTTTCAGCTCGTAAAACTCCACGATCATCCGCTTCTGGTATTCTGGAAATGTACATTCGCTCATTGCTTTCCCTTCTTTCGCTCTTTGTTCTGCCACCCATTCCGCCCATTGTTCATACCGGTTTTCTTTCATGGTCTTCAGACGAGGCGCTTCGCAAGCAGCAGGATCAGCGCGAAGAGCGCTCCTACCAGCGCGCCATTCACCGCAAGGATCGACTTGAGCAGAAAGCTGATGCGAAGCAGCAGGAGAAGTCCAACTGGCGGATAACCCTTGCTTCTTGTTTCCTCTCTTTCGTACTCGGCGTTATAGCTGATCACCTCGTCGATATTCCAGTCATCGCTGCCAAACTTTGGCGCGCGCTCTTTCCGTGACATGCCCTTTCACCCTTTCCGCATATCCGCTGCCCCCGGGCAGCTGGCAAAATGGCTTACATAGCCAACGCTGACTTCCTCCGCCGCGTCACCGGCGGGATAGCCCCGGGCCGTGGTGCCGTCCATCAGCACGTACAGCGCCGGCCCGTTCGGGTTTGGGATGTAGTACGCCGGCGCCGCGTCTACCGGTGTCGGCTTGCCCTTCTCTGTCCGGATGAACCGGATCGGTTCACCGCAGATCCGGCAGCGCCGCTCCGGGTTCGTTCGCCCTGGTACGCAGTACGGCATGAATCACGCTCCTCTCTGTTAAGCTGTTTTCACACGAGCAAACAAATAGCGCAGATTATACTCCGGCAGAAGGTTTTCAGCGATTGAAAGTGCCTCCTCCAGCGTAAAATCGGACGCGCCTGTGATCTTGTTGTATAAAGTTTTCCTTGAAATTCCGAGCAGTTCACACACGGTTTGGTCGCTTATCATTTTCTTGGCCAAAGCGTTACGCAGGTTTTCCCTCATGGTATCACCTCCGATCTACGATGCATCGTACCTGTAGTATATGATAAACGACGCGTCGTATTTTGTCAAGCAGAAATTTACATTCCATCGTACATTTTTTCTTGACAATGCAAAAAAATACACTATACTAAAATGGAAAGGAGTATTTTAGAGATGAATTTTCTTGCCAAACTTGAATTTCTAATGAAGCAGTACGGCTTAAACAAGCACACCCTAGCTCAAAGATGTGGCATCCCCTACACTACGATTGTTAGCTTCTGGGATAAAGGG
>JAFXMP010000137.1 GCA_017530275.1 Clostridia bacterium
ATTTCCGCAAGCGCATGAAGATGACGCAGCGTTATTTGGGACAGCTTCTGGGCTTCCCAGCCAATTCCGCCGATGTGCGCATGGCGCAGTATGAATCCGAGGAACGAAATCCGAAGGCTGATCTGACAGCACAGATGGCGCAAATCTTCGGTGTGTTGCCCCATGCCATATCGGTTCCGGATATTGATTCCTATGTTGGCCTCATGCACACGCTTTTCACCCTGGAAGACCGATATGGCCTGTATGTGGAGGAATCCGAGGGCGACGTCTGCCTGCGGGTGAATCTTCGTGACAGCCAGCAGGCGGCTGAGCTGCATCGGATGCTGTACGAATGGCAGGCAGTGGCCAACGCCCTGCGGAAGGGCGAGATCAGCCGGGAAGCCTACGACCAGTGGCGTTACAACTTCCCCGAGGGCGACACCACCCGGCGGTGGGTGAAAGTTCCGTCCCAGAGACTGATGGACGACCTGGTTGCCGGACTTCAGGAAAACCCGGAAAGCGATCATAAATGACACCTCCATCCTTCTGAAAATGCATAGAAATAGGGCTAACTGATCTACACAAAATCAGTTAGCCCTCATTTTCAGAATGATGGATTTTTGTTGCCAAATTGTTGCCGCGCAGGACTTTGACCGCCCGGAAACCCTTATTTTATGCGGGTTTCAGGAATTCAGCCTTTATTCCCACTCGATTGAAGCGGGGGGCTTCGTCGTCACGTCCAGAACCACGCGGCTGGCGTGGGGCACCTCGTTGACGATCCGGGCGGAAACTGCGGCAATCAGGTCATAGGGCAAGCGGGCCCAATCGGCGGTCATGAAATCGTCGGTGGTGACGGCGCGGAGGGCGATGGTATAATCGTAGGTGCGCTCGTCGCCCATGACGCCCACGCTGTGCACGCCGGTCAGGACGGTGAAATACTGGTTGACCTGCCGCTCGAGCCCGGCTTTCGCGATTTCCTGGCGGAAGATGGCGTCGCTTTCCCGCACGATCTGCACCTTTTCCTTCGTCACCTCGCCGATGACCCGGATGGCCAGGCCGGGGCCGGGAAAAGGCTGCCGCCAGACCAGGGATGCCGGCAGGCCCAAGGCCTCGCCCAAGGCGCGGACTTCGTCCTTGAACAGCATCCGCAGGGGCTCGATCAGCTCCGTAAAGCCCAGCTCTTTGGGCAGGCCGCCCACGTTATGATGGCTCTTGATGACTGCGGCGCTGGCGCCCTGGCCGCTTTCGATCACGTCCGGGTAAATGGTGCCCTGGGCGAAATAATTTAGCTTGCCTAACTTGGCCGCTTCCTCCCGGAACACTTCAATGAAATCCCGGCCGATGATGTGGCGTTTTTCCTCCGGCTCGGCGACGCCTTTCAGATCGGCAAAGAATCTGTCCGCCGCGTCGGCGCGGATGAAGCGCACAGGGAAAAGATGGCTGAACACGTGGCACACCTGCTCGCTTTCGCCCTTGCGCATGAGCCCGTGATCCACGAACACGCAGGTCAGGCGCTTGCCGATGGCGCGATAGATCAGCGCCGCGGCCACGGAGGAATCCACCCCGCCGGAGAGGGCCAACAGGACCGTTCCGGTCGCTCCCGTCACTTCCCGGATCTGTTTGACGGCGGTTTCGGCGTAAGCGTCCATGGTCCAATCGCCAAAGCAGCCGCAGATACCGTACAGGAAATTGTGCAGCAGCCGCTTCCCTTCGTCGGTGTGGGTCACTTCGGGATGGAACTGCACGCCGTACATGCGCTTCTCCTCATTCGCCATGGCGGCGACGGGGCAGTTTTCTGAGGATGCGATGGGATGAAAGCCGGGCGGGCACTTTGAGACCTGCCACGTATGGCTCATCCAGCAGGAGGAGGCGGAAGACATTCCGGAAAGCAGGCCCGAGCGTTCCTTCATCTGCACCGTGACGCGCCCGTATTCCCGCTCTTTCGCCCGCTCCACCTGCCCGCCCAGCAGCTGCGCAGTGAGCTGCATCCCATAGCAGATGCCCAGCACCGGCACGCCCAACGCATAAACCGCCGGGTCGCAATGGGGCGCGTCCGGATCGTTGACGCTGGCAGGCCCGCCCGAAAGGATGACGCCGACGGGCTGACGCGCGGCGATTTCCGAGGCGGGAATGCTCCAGGGCAGGACCTCGGAATACACATGGTTTTCACGCACGCGGCGGGCGATCAGCTGGGTATACTGCCCGCCGAAATCCAGGATGATGATGGTTTGTCGGTCTGTCATGCCTGCCTCCTTGAGGAATTATGTTTCATTCGGCGGAAAACCTGATTTAGCGGTATCCTCTCCGTTTTGCTTCTTCTATCAGCTTCGGTTGAATCAACGGATAAGTCCATCTGTCCGCAAGCTGCCCGGTAATCACGATTTGCTCGATCTCGCTATGCAGCTCTTTTTCAAAAGACAGAATGTCCGCATAGCAAAGAAGCCCGAAGGTTTCTTCTCCGTTGAAGTTATCCGGCGCGGTAACGGAATACACGCATACGGGCTTTAATTCGTATTCCATCGCGCCCGTTTCTTCATACAGTTCTCGTTTTGCGGTATCCATGATTGCCTCGCCGGCTTCCCGATGGCCGCCGGGAAGCTCGAGCGTATCTCTTTCTCTGTGTTTGCAAAACACCCATTGGCTGTTTGTTTTTGCTATGATGACGGCAAATTTCAGCAATCGGTCATCCACCTCATCATAGAATTTTACTTCGACCATTTCCTGTGCTCCCGTCAATCCCGTTTTCCCGATCCGCCATCTTTGCGCCGCCAAAGAGCCCGGCAGGACAAAGCATGGCTCGATTTTCTTCACTTCTGCACATACTTGCGCCTGTCATGGCCGTTCAATTGATAATACAGCGCTTTTCTTTCATACCTCTTTGCGTCTGCCGCTCTTGCAAGGGCGGTAATATCCTCCCCGGGAAGCTCGGAGGCGGAAACGCAGCCGAACGAGGCGGTAAGCTGTATGCCGCTGCGTTTGGACCAATCGCGCATGCTTTCTTCAAAGGCGCTTAGGAGCGCCTCCGATCCCGCCTGCGCAGACGTGAGGATCGCGGCAAATTCATCGCCGCCTATCCGGTACGCCCGGCCCTTGTCACCGAAGCATTGCTCAATGCAGCGCGCGGCGCCGATAATCATTGTATCCCCCGCAGCATGCCCGTATCTGTCGTTGATATCCTTCAGCCCGTCAATATCGATGGCAATATACGTCAGGTCTTTCGGAAGCGGAGCGGCCAGATAGCTTTGCAGGTCCTCCTCGTAGCTGCGGCGGTTCAAAAAGCCCGTCATGACATCGAAACGGGCTTTCTCCTCCTCTTCTACGATGCGTTCCGCGAGATTGATCTTCAGGCGCAGGAAGCTGATGCCGAGCACGATCTGGAAAATGAAGAAGATAAAACTGTTGATCAATTGACCGACTCCGCCCCCCGACGACAGGGTAAGATAAAGCAGGATGGCATTCGACGCCGTAACGATGACCGCGTAAACGGAAGGGAAGAGAAAAGCGCTTAAGGGAACGATCAGTGAAAAGGTCATGAACACCGTCGGGTCGACTTTTCCGGTAACCGTATAATCAGAATAGGTGATGGCAAGCGCCCAGGCGAAAAGGAAAGCCGCATAAATGGGGCTCATATAATTCAGCTTTGTATCTGTGCGGGACGTCTTTTCTGACGTAGCCGCTCAAGGCCATGGCGACAATCGCCAGGGTCAGAAGCGAAAGATAAAAGCCGCGGTATCTCCACAGATAGGGGCCGTACATTTCGGAATTGGCAAATGTGTAAGCGAGCATGAAGATCTCCAGAACAGCCGCAACAGAAAGCGCGATCAAAGAAAGCTTCATGGATGAAGAATATATGCTTATCAGGATCCTGTCTTTTCTGTTTTCCGCGTCTTTTGTCTTCATACATGCTCCTTTGCATACGACAAAAGCCGCTTTTTTCTTCCATACAGCCGATCATGCTACACATGTTCGCAGAGAAGATCATCATTGCATGCGTAATTATACAGGATTTTACATGGATTTGCAAGGCCCATGCACTATTCTCTCTTTGAATCCCGATATGCCTCCTTTGGTACTTTCCTGGGCTCCAGGAAAGTACACGCCTCCCCTTTCGTCACTCCCCGCTGGCCCCATAGTTGGAAAGCACCCGGGCCGAGGGATCGTCCACGTCGCAGCCGGGCCAGGTTTTGTTGGGCATCCAGAAATCGGGGATCATGGCGGCCTGGCCGGGGTAATACGATTCAAACAGTTCGCGGTACAGCAGGCTTTCCTTGGTGAAAGGCCTGCGGTAATCATATTTTGCCGCCTTTTGCGCAAATTCCTCATCGGTATAGGTGCGTTCCGCCAGGGCTTTGAGGTCGTTGACCATCGAGTGGCCCACGGCGTCGGAGAAGGCCGCCTTCTGCCGCCAGAGGATCTCGTCCGGAAGGATCCGGTCGTCGGCAAAGGCCTTGCGGATCAGGTATTTGCCCATGCTGTGGCGGTTCATTTTCAGCTCGGGGTCGATGCTCATGGCGTAGCGGACAAATTTCAGGTCGCCGAAGGGCACCCGGGCCTCCAGGCTGTTGACCGAAATGCACCGGTCAGCCCGCAGCACGTCATATACGTTCAATTCCCGGATACGCTTTTCCGCCTCCTCCTGGAACGCGGCGGCGGAAGGAGCAAAGTCCGTATACTTATAGCCGAAGAGCTCGTCGGAGATTTCGCCGGTCAGCAGCACGCGCACGTCCGTGTGCTCATGGATCCACTTGCACACCAGGTACATGCCGATGGAGGCGCGGACGGTGGTAATGTCCCAGGTGCCCAGCAGTTCAACGACGGTTGGCAGCGCGTCGAGCACATCCTTTTCGGAGATGATGACCTCCGTATGGTCGCTGCCGATGAAATCGGCCGCCATGCGGGCATATTTCAGGTCGATGGCGTCGATATCCATGCCGATGGCGAACGTGCGGATGGGCTTATCCAGCATCCTTTGCGCAATGGCGCACACCAGCGAGGAATCCAGCCCGCCGGACAAAAGGAAGCCCACCGGCGCGTCGGCGTCCAGCCGCTTTTCCACCCCGTCCATGAGCAGCCTTCGCAGCTTCGCGCATACTTCTTCCTCGGTTTTCATGGTGAAATAGCCCACATAGGCGGGATCGGCGTACTGGATGAACTGCCCGTCCATCCAGTAATGCCCCGGCGGGAAGGGCAGGACGGTTTCGCACAGACCCATCAGGTTTTTGGGTTCGCTGGCGAAGGCCCATTCCCCGTCGGGGAGCCTGCCGTAATACAGCGGCCGGATGCCGATGGGATCCCGGGCGGCGATGAGCTTTTTCTGCGTTCCGTCGTAGAGCAGCAGGGCAAACTCCGCGTCCAGGGTCTTGAACATTTCGATGCCGTATTCGTGATACAGGGGAAGCAGGATCTCGCAGTCGGACTGGCTGTGCAATTCGTACTTGGCAAGCAATCTGTCCCGCAGCGGGCGGAAGCCGTACAATTCGCCGTTGCACACCACCGCGTCGCCGTTCATCCGGAAGGGCTGCATGCCCCGATCGTCCAGGCCCATGATGGCCAGGCGGTGGAAGCCCAGGTACCCGATGGGGATTTTCTCAAACCGGCTCATGTCCGGGCCTCTGGAAACGGTGCGGTCAAAGCAGGCTTTCAGGGTTTCCACGGGGATCGTTTTACTGGTCACGCCGAAAATGGAACACATAAATGGCACCTCCGTTTATTGGGCGGCTTTCCTCTCTGATGCCGCTGCGTCAATGAGGCCGCGAAGCTGGATTTGGGATGAGCAATCACTCCGGGCAAGGAATGAGGCCGCAGGCGTACCGGAGGTACGTCAAGGCCGGATGACGCAGGATGGAGGGATTGATCGCCCAAAGACGATTCGTGATCTCGTTGGTGCAACGACCTTCAGGACGAAGGCCGCCGCTCCGTGGTGCCACCTGATTTGCTTCTCTTTCCGGGCTCTATCAAGCCCTGACGGTTGTAACGTGCCGCCTGTCACGCCGCCCCTACTTGCTTTCGCTTTCAGCTTGGGCTTGGAAGGGTTCTTTGCCGGATCGCTCATACGGGATTCCCACCATCGCCCGCTCTCTGTGCTGCCGCGCACCCGGTTACTTTGCTTCCGCAACGCTTTCATGTGAAATTTGCGGGCATTGTAGCACTTTGGTCCGCTTGTTGTCAAGAGGGAAAAAATAGAAAAACAATCAGAAAACAGAGAAACAATTGCAGAACAATTTTTCTGTTTGAAAGTTATTGACTTATCGCTGACGGGGTGCTATCATAGCTTCGACAAGGCAAGGGAGCCTCGGTTCATTCGGTTCCCTCGCCCTTTTTATTATTTTGATTTTGAAGGAGGCTGTCAGTCATGAGTAAGTACAGCAAGGAAGACATTATCCGCATGGTGCGCGAAGGCGACGTGGAGTTCATCCGCATGCAGTTCACCGATATTTTCGGCCAGCTGAAAAACGTTGCCATCACTGCCAGTCAGATCGAAAAGGCGGTCAACAACGAGATCATGATCGACGGAAGCTCCATCGAAGGCTTTGTGCGCATCAACGAAAGCGACCAATACCTGCGCCCGGATCTGGACACCTTCGCCATCCTGCCCTGGCGGCCCCAGCACGGCAAGGTGGCTCGTCTGATCTGCGATGTGTACAATCCGGACGGCACGCCCTTTGCCGGCGATCCGGGAGGCGTCCTCAAGAAGGTGCTGGCCCACGCGGCGGAAATGGGCTATTCCTTCAATGTTGGCCCCGAAATGGAGTTCTTCCTCTTCCAGACGGACGAGCAGGGCCGTCCCACCACCTTGACCGGCGACGAGGCGGGGTATTTCGACCTGGGCCCCCTGGACCACGGCGAAAGCACGCGGCGCGAAATCTGCATGGCGCTGGAGCAGATGGGCTTTGAAATCGAGGCCAGCCATCATGAGGTGGCCGCGGGCCAGCACGAGATCGACTTCAAATACGCCGACGCGCTGACGGCCGCCGACAACATCATGACCTTCAAGCTGGCGGTCAAGACCCTGGCCCAGAAGAACGGCCTGCACGCCACCTTCATGCCAAAGCCCGTGTTCGGCATCAACGGCAGCGGCATGCACACCAACATGAGCCTGTTCAAGGACGGCAAGAACGTATTTGCCGATCCTTCCGACAAGCGGGGCCTTTCCAAGGAAGCCTACGCCTTCATCGCCGGCATCCTTGCCCACGTGCGCGGCATGGCGGCCGTCACCAATCCCCTGGTGAACAGCTATAAGCGGCTGGTGCCGGGTTATGAAGCCCCCTGCTACCTGGCCTGGAGCGCCAGCAACCGCAGCGCCCTGATCCGCATCCCCGCCGCCCGGGGCATGGGGACCCGCGTGGAGCTTCGCTGCCCCGATCCCGCCTGCAACCCGTACCTCAACATGGCGGTGTGCCTTGCGGCAGGCCTGGACGGCATCGAAAAGGGCCTGACTCCGCCGGACGAAATCACCGAGAACATTTTTGCCATGGACGCGCCTACTCGGGAAGCGAAGGGCATCAAATCCCTGCCCGGCACACTGAAGGACGCCATCGAGTGCCTGAAGGCGGACGATGTGATCTGCGGCGCTCTGGGCGAGCACGTGCTCTCTCAGTATGTGGAAGGCAAGGAAAAGGAATGGGACGCCTACCGCACCCACGTGAGCAAATGGGAGATCGATCGGTATATCGTGATGTACTGATTGCATACGGAAAACAAAAAAGGAAAATTTTTGACAGGAGGGATGACCAGTGGCCAGGATCGTCATTGCCAGCGCGTCGGAAGCGAGCCGTGAGCAGTTGAACCGGCTGCTGGTTTCCTCCGGTTTTTCGGTGTTCCGCGGCTGCGCGTCGGGAAGCGAGCTGAGAAGAACGATCAACGAATGCGAGGACGGCATTGTGATCCTGTTGGGCAATCTGCCCGGATGCAGTCCGGACGAGCTGCAATGGGACTATGGCGAGCGCCTTCAGATCCTTTTCATCGGCAAGCCCTCGGTGCTGGAAGGCATCGAATCGCCGGAAATCTTCCGCATGCCGCTTCCGCTGTCCGGCCAGGCGCTGATCGGGGCCATGAACATGCTTTCCCAGCTGCATCAGATGCGGCTGCCCAAACGGATGGGCAGTGAAAAACAAATCGTGGAGAGGGCCAAAAAGATCCTGATGCGCACCCTTGGAATCACCGAGCCGGAAGCCCATCGGGAAATGCAGCAGTACGCCATGAACCACGGCATGAAGATGGCGGAGTATGCGAAAGAAATCACAGCATCGTCAAGGGGGACGGAGATGAGCGCCCGCAGTGCGGGAAACAGCGAATC
>JAFXMP010000138.1 GCA_017530275.1 Clostridia bacterium
CAGAACAAACCGGCAAACGCCAAAGAAAAACATGTCTGGTCTACAGGCAATCAAAGCATCTGAGGAGGAAAGCAGTATGAAAAAGAACATTGGCGCGACCCTGGCCCTGTATCCCTCTCCGCTGATCGTGGTAGGCGCAATGGTAGAAGGCAAGCCTACCTGGACGCTGGTAGCGCACGCGGGCATCATGGCCCACAGCCACCTGATGGTCTCCCTGGTGCAGGCACACTACATCAATCAGGGCATCCGGGAAAACAAAAAGCTATCGGTCAACGTGGTGGACGCTTCCTGGCTGAAGGCGGCGGATCGCATGGGCACGATCAGCGGCAGCAAGGCGGACAAGTCCGAAGCCTTCGCCTGGACCATGGGCGAGTACGGCACGCCGCTGATTGACGACGCCAAGGTGTCCATCGAGTGCGAGGTGGACGGCAACTATGAGCTGGAGCACTTCGACCACTTCGTCTGCAGAATTCTGGCCACTTATGCGGATGAAGGAGTGCTCAATGAAAAGGGCAAGATCGACTATCATGTGTTCAAGCCCGTACTGTTCGAATTCCCCACCTATGAGTATTTCGTGACGGGCGAAAAGATCGGCGACTGCGCAAAAATGAATCAGTGAGGAGGGAGACCATGAAAAGACTGTTTGCCGTTCTGCTGACACTCTGTATGCTCTGCGCCTCCGCCCTGGCGGACAGCCTGACCACGAACGGCGGCGTCACCCTGGACACCGCCGACCTCCCTTACTGCACGGCGGATGAATCCGCGCCGGTGGTGTACTTCATCAGCGACATTTCCCCGGAAAGCCTGGTCGCGGCCTATCAGGCGCTGGGCGTTGAGCTGCCCGGCAAGGTGGGCGTCAAGATGTCCACCGGCGAGAGCGAGCGCAGCAACTACCTGCGCCCTGAGCTGATCGCCGATCTGATCCACCGGGTGAACGGCACCATCGTGGAGTGCAATACCGCCTATGGCGGCAGCCGTTCCTCCACAGCCATGCATCGGCAGCAGGCGAAGGACAACGGCCTGCTGGAGGTAGCGGAGCTGGACATTCTGGATGAGGAAGGCAGCATGGAGATCCCGATCGAGGGCGGCGTCCGCATCAACGTGGATTACGTGGGCAGCCATTTCGCGGCCTATGATTCCTTCCTCGTGCTGACTCATTTCAAGGGCCACGCCATGGCGGGCTTCGGCGGGGCCATCAAGAACATCTCCATCGGCTTCGGCTCCTCCATGGGAAAGGTCTGGATCCACTCCGGCGGCACCAAGAAAAGCGGCGGCATCTGGGGAGAACAGGATCCCTTCCTGGAGGCCATGGCCGACGCGGCCAAGGGCGTGGATGCCTATATGGGCGATAACATACTCTACATCAGCGTGATGAACCGCCTGTCTGTGGACTGTGACTGCGACGGAAGCCCCGCCGAGCCGGACATGCACGACATCGGCATCCTGGCTTCCACCGATCCCCTGGCGATCGACCAGGCGGCCATCGACCTGGTGTATGCCATGCCGGACAGCGGCAGCCTCATTCGCCGCATCGAGCGCCAGAACGGCTTATACACGTTAGAAGTTGGCGAGCGGAACGGTCTGGGCAGCCGGAACTACCGGCTGGTCGTCATCGGAGAATAAGCCATGTGGGACTGGATTCAACGGGAAGCCGTCTATCTGTGGTACTACCTGGACATCCAGATCCGGCAGATCGCGCCGTACTGGGCGCTGGGCATCGTGCTGGGAAGCTTCGTCTCCGTGTTCGGCAAGAAGTACATCCACGGCGCGTTTGCAAAGATCGGGCAAAGAAAAATGGGCTGGCTGGGCGTCATCCCGGCCAGCATCCTGGGCATTGCCTCGCCGCTGTGCATGTACGGCACAATTCCGATTGCCGCGTCCTTTTCGGAGCAGGGGGTGAAGGACGATTACCTGGCCGCCTTCATGATGTCCAGCATTTTGCTGAACCCGCAGCTGATCTTCTACAGCGGCGCGCTGGGCCAGACTGCGCTGATCATCCGCTGCGCCAGCTGCTTTCTGTGCGGCTGTGCTGCGGGGTGGCTGATTCGCTTTTTCTACAGCGGAAAGGGAAAAAGCTTCTTTGACTTCACCGGTTTCCATGAGGGAAAGAGCCGGGACACCGATCCCAATATGCTGCTTCGATTTCTCAAAAATATCTGGCGCAACATCAAAGCCACCGGCCCCATGTTCGCCCTGGGCATTCTGCTGACGGCCCTGTATCAGATCCACGTGCCCGGCGATTTCGTCAGCGGACTGTTCGGAAAGAACAACGGCTTCGGCGTCCTGATGGCGGCGACCATCGGGGTGCCGGTGTACATGTGCGGCGGGGGCACCATTCCGCTGCTGAACGAATGGCTGGCGGACGGCATGAGCATGGGCAGTGCGGCGGCTTTCATGCTGACCGGCCCGGCCACCAAGATCACCAACCTGGGCGCGATGAAGATCGTGCTGGGCTGGCAACGATTCCTCATTTATCTGGCGTTCGTCATGTTGTTTTCTATGTGTACAGGATTGTTTGTAGACTTCATATGTTAGAAAGGAGACCCTGAACAAAATGAAAAAGATGCTTGCTGTGCTTATTATGCTGACCCTGGTTGTTTCCTGTTTGCCGACGGCTTTCGCGGAGGAAGGCGCTTCCACCGCCGAAGTGACAAAGCCCGTCCGCCATATTCTGGTCGTCTACTTTTCCGCCACCGGCACCACGAAGGGCGTCGCGGAGAAACTGGCGGAGGGCCTTTCCGCCGATCTGTACGAGATCGTCCCCGAGGAGCCCTATACCGACGCCGACCTGAACTACAATAATTCCAAGAGCCGTACCTCCATCGAGACGGATGATCCCTCCTGCCGTCCCGCCATCGCGGGTGAGCTGCCGGATCTGTCGGCCTATGACACGATTCTGGTCGGCTATCCCATCTGGTGGGGGGACGTGCCCCGCATCGTCTCCAATTTTGTGGAAAACGTGGATCTGACCGGCAAGACCCTGGCGGTGTTCTTTACCTCCGGCAGCAGCGGCTTGGGCAGCAGCATGAAGCACCTGGAGGCGCAGGCCGGCGCGGGCACCTGGCTGGAGGGTAAGCGCTTTTCTGCCCGCACCACGGTGGAGGAGCTGACACAGTGGGCAGCCTCGCTGGGCATTGAGCCCTGAAACAAGGAGGCCGCATGCGCTCGAAACACTTTAAACACATTGTTGACGTCCTGCTGGGCGTTGGCCTGCTTCTGCTGATGAGCTATCAGGTCACGGGCGAAGCCGGGCACGAATGGACCGGCATTGTCATGACGGTGCTGATGATCCTGCATCAGATCCTGAACCGGAAATGGTACGCGGCGCTGTTCAAGGGAAAGTATACGCCTCTCAGGGCCGTACAGACGCTGGCCAACGCGGCCCTGGTGATCTGCTTTGTACTGACCGCCCTGTGCGGCATCAACATGAGCGTGCATGCCGTGCCCTTCCTTTCCGAATTTATGCGGGCCTCCCTTGGCCGCAGGCTGCATTTGACCCTGTCCCACTGGTGTTTTGTGCTGATGGGGCTGCACCTGGGCATTCATATTCCTGCCATACTCAATGGCGTCAAAAGCTCAAATGTACGGCGCATCGGCTTTGGCGCTTCCATTCTGGCTGCCGGAGCCGGGCTGTGGCTGTTCCTGAAAAACGGCTATCCGGATTACCTGTTCTACCGTGTTCCCTTCGCCTTCATTGATTACGATAAAGCCGTTCCGCTGGTGCTCCTGGAAGCTTTGCTGATCGCCTTCTTCTGGGTATTCATCGGCGCACAGCTGCCCAAGCTCCTGAACCGCAGAGCCGATACAAACAGGAAGCTGATCTCGTTGATCGGCATTCTGCTGGCGGTGGTCATCGGTATGGGGTTGACCTTCGCATTCCCTGCCGGAAACGAAGACAGCTGGAATGAGGAAGCGACACCCTGGGGCACGGTGGTAAACGAAGAAAACGCCGCGGATGAGACTCCCGTGCCGGTGGAAAGCACGGCGGCTCCCGCAGCGGAAAGCGAGGAGACTCCTGTGGATGACGGTTTTGTGTGGATCGAGGGCGGTACCTTCCTGATGGGCAGCCCTGAAACGGAAAACTGGCGCATCGACGATGAAACCCAGCATGAGGTGACGGTGTCCGATTTCTGGATGAGCCCCTATGAGGTCACACAAGCCGAGTACCAACGTCTGATGGGTTTCAACCCCAGTAACTTCAGGGGAGATAACCTGCCGGTGGAAAGCGTCACCTGGCTGGATGCGGTACGCTTCTGCAACGCAAAGAGCAAAGAAGCCGGGCTGACGCCGGCCTATGCCATCAACGGTGAAACCGTGACCTGGGACCGCGGTGCCAACGGCTACCGTCTCCCTACGGAAGCGGAATGGGAATACGCCTGCCGGGCAGGCACCACGACGCCCTTCAATACCATCCATGCCACAGGCCCGGAGGAAGCCAACTACTACGGTCATTATCCCTATGAGATCGAGGAGAACTACTTCGACGATTCCGTGCTGGAAACCCGGCCCGGGCGTTACCGGCAGACCACGGTTGAAGTGAACAGCTTCGCACCGAATCCCTGGGGCCTGTACAACATGCACGGGAACGTGAACGAATGGTGTTGGGATCTGTACGGAACGTATGATCTTGAAAATACGGTTGATCCTACCGGCGAGGAAACCGGTACGTGCCGAGTTTATCGCGGCGGCGGCTGGAACGATTTCGGCAAGAACCTGCGAAGTGCTTACCGGGCGGCTGGTGAGTTGAACATGGCCAGCTATAACCTGGGTATTCGCTTGGTACGCAGCGCTGGGCAGACGCTCTCCGGTACCGTTTCCACCAGCAGTGAAGTGGAAAGGACACCAGCATCCGGGAAAATGCTGATCGCTTACTTCTCCTGGAGCGGCAATACACAGGGCGTCGCTCAGGAGATCCAGCGCCAGACTGGCGCGGATATTTTTGAAATCGTTCCGATTCCAGCTTATTCAGACGACTACAACACCGTCCTGATGGAGGCGCAGCGGGATCAGCACGATCAGGCGCGTCCGGCAATCGCCAATCTGCCTGAAAGCATAGACGAATACGATGTCATTCTGCTGGGGTATCCCAACTGGTGGGCCTCCATCCCCATGCCAATCGCCACCTTCCTGGAATCCTATGATTTCAACGAAAAGACGATCCTGCCCTTCTGCTCCCACGGCGGAGGGCGTTTTGGCCAGAGCCTGACAGCCATTGCCAAGCTGGCTCCGCAGGCCGTCGTGGCCCCCGGTCTGTCTGTTCATTATTCCGGCGGATCAAGCTTGCAAGGAGATGTGCGGAACTGGCTGGAGTCACAGGGTATTCAAACAATTCAGTAGACAGAAAGGGGTTTTATCATGGCAAAGAAACAAACTGCAGGAAGAGATAATTTGGGCAAGCTGGCTCCCAAATTTGCGGAGTTGAACGACGACGTTCTCTTCGGAGAAGTATGGTCCCGGGAAAAGGAACTTTCTCCCCGCGACCGCAGCATGATCACCATTGCAGCGCTGTTTTCTGCGGGACTCTACCCACAGTTGAAAGCACATCTGTCCATTGGCAAAGATCATGGCGTCACGAAGCAGGAAGCGGTGGAGATCGTGACCCAGCTCGCTTTCTATTGCGGCTGGCCCAAGGCCTGGAGCACGTTTCCGCTGATCCAGGAAGTGTACGGCGATGAGGAAACCGAGCTGGACGGCGTACCTTCCAACCTGTCGGTATTTCCGGTGGGTGAAAGGAACCCCTATGGCCAGTATTTCATCGGGCAGAGCTACCTGGCTCCACTCTCCACTTCGCAGGTGCCGGTCTTCAATGTTACCTTTGAGCCTGGCTGCCGGAACAACTGGCACATTCATCACGCCAGCGAGGGCGGCGGCCAGATGCTCATCTGTGTCAGCGGCCGCGGCTGGTATCAGGAATGGGGCAAAGAAGCCCGTGAGCTTCATCCCGGTGATGTAGTGAATATTCCCGAGGGTGTCAAGCATTGGCATGGCGCTGCCGCAGACAGCTGGTTCCAGCATCTGGCCATTGAGGTGCCTGGTAAGGATGGAAGAGCTGATTGGCTGGAACCAGTAGATGATGAGCAATATGAAAAGCTGAAATAATATCATCGCAAATGAGCAATATAAAAGGCATCCTGCTGACTCACTCTCTGCGAGTTTTAGGATGCCATTTTATATTCCTGCCTTGCCAATCGTAAAAACATCAATTCTGAGTGAGTAAGATTAAGATGCCCGGGAGTAATGGTCTTTTGCTTTCTAAGCGAACGATCTACTACCGATAACCTTAAAAGAAAGACGCTGAAAAGTGGCTTGAAATAAGCACTTCTCAGCGTCTTCTTTTGATTAGAAGATGGATTTCGGAGGAGAATTGCTAATCATTCTGCAAATTCCGTCCGCTTCCGTTAGAAAAACCACTATTTTCTGCTTTCCGCATATGCGGCGGACGGTTTGAAGAAATCATATTAAAGATGAAACAGCCTGAAAAGTGGCTCCACATAAGGAGTTTCGGTATGTTTGCCAAGGATCAGCCACCGACCCAGAGATCATATGTTTTGTTGGATTTCTAATCATCAGCGCCATTAGCAGCCCTCATTGCTGCAAAACTTGGCGGACGACGATGCAAAAAAAGGCGGACGGTCACGCAATCCACAAGCAAACTCTCATGGCTTTTCACAGCCGTAAGAGCCTACACTCGGCAAAGAAATCATCAAGAGAATGAACAGAATTACAACATCGTACAGTAGGAACCGGAACTATGAAAATAAACCTTTCAAACGAAAGACTCGCAAGTCAGGGATCCTTTGATTTATCCCTTACCTGCGAGTCTCTTTAGTCTGATTGCATTGGGTACGTCGTGTATGTATGATATGATGAGAGGATGAAGGTTAGCCGCTTCTTCTGCTCGATTTGATTCTGTCAGCTCTTCCACAATCCGTGGAGATTGCAATACTCATAGGCGGCCACTACTGCGTCACCCGGAGCAAGAACGAAGACCGCGGTGGGTTTATCGCCGGGATTCAGGGCTTTGCGCTGGCGTCCTTCTTTTGTTTCCAGTAGGATCCACTGGATGGAATGAGCTTCCTGCATGGGATGCTCCACACTTCCCACGGTGACGGTCACGGTCTGACCATCCACTTGTACCACGGGCACATGTTTTTCGCCTGCTCCGTCAGAAGTGTTGGGAACTAGTGGCTTCATTTCTTCGCCACAGCAATGGCAGCGGACACCGGAATCCTGGATGTGGGCGATGATGTTGCCGCAATGCTCGCATTTGTAGAATGTCATGGAATACTCCTCCTTCATGATACGGATCAATAGTTCTCTGCATTCACTTCAAAGTAGCTCTGGGGATGGGCGCATACCGGGCATACCTCCGGCGCCTTGGTGCCAACCACGATGTGGCCGCAGTTGCGGCATTCCCACACCTTGACCTCGCTCTTCTGGAACACTTCCTGCATCTCCACGTTTTTAAGCAGCGCCCGATAGCGCTCTTCATGGTGCTTTTCAATGGCAGCCACGGCGCGGAACTTGGCGGCCAGGGCGGGGAACCCCTCTTTTTCCGCGGTAACGGCGAAGCCCTCGTACATATCGGTCCATTCATAGTTTTCGCCGTCCGCTGCCGCCGCAAGATTCTGCGCTGTATCGCCGATGCCGTTCAGTTCCTTAAACCACATCTTGGCGTGCTCTTTTTCGTTATCGGCTGTTTTCAGGAACAGGGCGGCAATCTGTTCAAAACCATCCTTCTTGGCCCGGGAGGCGAAATAGGTATACTTGTTGCGGGCCTGGGATTCGCCGGCAAAAGCGGCTTCCAGGTTCTTTTCGGTCTGCGTTCCGGCGTAGGGATTCTTCTTCGGCGCTTCCGCCTCCACCTTCACAAATTTTGAAGCAGGCTGCTTGCAGCGGGGGCAGGTGAAATCCTCGGTGATGGGTCCTTCATGGATATAGCCGCATACGGTGCACTTCCAGGTTTCCATGGTTCGTTCCTCCTTCTTTTGAATCGGTTCGTTAAAAGAAATCGTATTCAGCAGAAATTGCGCGTCCTCCCCGGGAAAACCCGGAGCATCGGCAAATTGCTTCAGCAAGGCCATCAGCACTTCGTTCGCGTTTTCGCTCTGGGGCAGCATATAGCCCGCTTCCCGGATCAGGTCCTCCGCCATGATGCGGTTGGATCTGGCAATCGCCTCCGCCAGTATTCCCGGAAGGCCCATGGCCGTTTGCTCCTGTACGGTTTTTGACGATACCAGCCGCCGCAGGGCGGCCATCACCTGTTCGGTTTTTCTCTGCTGGGGCGGGTATTCCCTCAGCACCAGGCTGATGGCCCCGGCGGGGCACGCCTCCGCGCACGCGCCGCAGCCAATGCATTTGTCCTTGTCGATCACGCTGTTTTCCGTGTCTGACGCGCCGGTGGGGCAAACATACAGGCACAGGCAGTCTTTTTCGCACAGGCGAATGGTTCTTACCGCGTATTTGTCGCCCATCTTGTCAGCCCCCGATCTTTTCAAATTTCCTGCCGGGCACTTTGCACACCGGGCAGCGTTCCGGCGGCACGTCCCCGATGTACACAAAGCCGCAGATGGTGCATACCCATACGCCGGTGTTCTTCAGCATGGCGTTGCCTTCTGTTTTGTACCGGTTGAGCAAAGAAGACAGCATCCGCGTCACCTTTTCGCTCCACACGAGACTTCTCAGCGCGCCCCGATCCCGGTTTTCCTGGGCAGCGGCGCTGGCTGCGGGATAGTC
>JAFXMP010000139.1 GCA_017530275.1 Clostridia bacterium
AAGCGGCGTTTTCTCCCAGGAAACCAAGGAGCAGTTCACCCACATCCTGGAGTATTATGGGCAGGACCCTTATATCGTCCGCTCCAGCAGCATCTTAGAGGACGGCTTTGACAACGCCTTCGCCGGGAAATACGAATCGGTGTTCTGCGCCAACCGGGGCACGCCGGAAGAGCGCTTGGAAGAGTTCGAGAACGCGGTGCGCACGGTATACGCCAGCTCCGCGGGCCTGTCCGCCCTGGACTACAGAAAACGCCGGGGCCTGGACAGGCGGGACGAGCAAATGGCCCTGTTGGTGATGCGCGTTTCCGGTTCCGCCTATGGGTCTTACTATATGCCCTGCGCCGCGGGCGTTGGCTATTCCTTCAGTCCGTACAAGTTCCTCAACGACATTGATTCCGCCGCGGGCATGCTGCGGCTGGTAATGGGCCTGGGCACCTCGGCGGTGGACCGGACGGAGGGCTCGTATCCGCGCCTGGTGAGCCTGGACAAGCCGGAGGCCACCAGCTGCACCACCATCGCGCAGAAGCACCAGTTTTCTCAGCGGAAGGTGGAGGCGGTGGACCTGAAAGCCCGAAAGCTGAGCCGGGTGCCGCTTTCGGAAATAGAGCCGATGCTGCCCCCCTATCTCAATTATCAGGTGCTGGAGCACGACACGGAGGCCGAGGCGTCCCTCCGGGAATGGGGCGACAGCCGGTCCGTCTGCTTTATTTCCTGCCTGGGTTTGGTTCAAAACAGGGAAATGATGCAGCGGATGCAGCGGATGATGCTTTTGATCCAGGAGGAATACGGCGAGCCGGTGGATATCGAGTTTACCATCAACGTATCGGAAACCAAGGAGTACATGATCAACCTCCTTCAGTGCAGGCCGCTGCAGGTGTTCCGGGACGTGGGCGCGGTGAGCCTGCCGGAGAATATCCCCGAGGATGAGATCCTGCTGGAAACCCGGGGCGCGTCCATGGGGCTTTCCCGGAAAACAAAATTAGACTATATCGTGTACGTCGATCCCGTGGCGTATTATAACCTGCCCTACGCCGAAAAACCCGAGATCGCCGCGCTGATCGGCCGGATCAACTGGAAATACCGGGATCAGGGAAAGCATATGATGCTGATGGTGCCCGGCCGCATCGGCACGTCCTCGCCGGAGTTGGGCGTTCCCACCGCCTTTTCCGATATCAGCAGCTTTGAGGCCATCTGCGAAATGGCCGAAAGCCGTGCGGGCTACAACCCCGAGCTCTCCTACGGCAGCCATATCTTCCAGGACCTTGTGGAGGCGCAGATCCTTTACACGGCGATGTTCCCCGGAGAAAAGACCCCGCATTTCCGGCCCGAATTGCTGCAAAAAACTGAAAATATGATCGCAGAAATCCCCCAGGGCGAAAAATGGCGCGGCGTAGTAACCCTGGCGGATGTGAGCGGCCGGGACTGCACGCTGTATCATGACCTGAAAAAAGAACACGTCCTGCTGCGCATTTGACAAAAGCGCCTTGACGGCGTTTGGCAGGTGGGATATAATAATGGAAGTGCCGGATTTCAGATTTACGGAATCAGAGAATGTAATATTTTTATAGCAGGTCGATTTGAAGGGGTGTCTCTATATGTGCGGTCAAAACGAAAAAACCAATGATATTCAAATATCGGTTTGCATTTCCGTCTATAACGGGGAGAAATTCCTGGATAGATGTCTTGATTCCGTGATTTCGCAGGACATCGAAAAGATGGAAATCGTGCTGGTCGACGATGGATCCACGGACGGCACCTTGCAGAAGATGAATGAATTCAAAGATAAAAATTCGGCCATGCAGGTGAAAATCGTCGAACAAGCGCATTCCGGATTGGCGCAGGGCAGGCTGACGGGCGTAAGGAATGCATCGGGCGAATATGTCACTTTTATCGACGTCGATGATTATCTGGCAGAGGGAGCATATAAGACCATCCTGGATTTCATGAAGACCGCGAAAGCCGACATTTACGAGTTCCAGACCACCCGGGTCGGATACTTTTCCAAATCTCCGTATTCGGGCGTCAAGGATGCGAAAGAGGTTCTGAAAGATTACTTCAATGGCGTGGGCATGCCGGTCAATTACTGGTTAAGGTGGTATAAACGGGAACTGTTAAAGGAAGAAATCTTCCCGATAGGGATTTCTCTGCATGAGGATGCGTATGCTTTTCCTTGCATCCTCCACAATGCCTCGACCATTGCATACATTGACAAGCCGCTTTATATCCATACGAAGAATGAGTCTTCCATCATGGGCAGCCTCTATGCGGAAAAAAACGGAAAGGAGTATTTTGAAAAAAAGAAAATCTATCTTTTATCCATTCCGCACATCGTTTCCAACCTTGGGGAAGAAACAATTCAGCGGGAGTATAAGGAGCCTTTTGAACATTTTGTTCTGAGAATATATTTGAATTTTCTGTTCATGGACGTGAAGGGCGTTTCTTATGAAGAAAAATTGGATGCAATCATCGGCACGCTCAGCCTTGACATGTCCGGAAAGGAACTGGAGCGATATATCAGGAAAAATGTCCCGCTGAACCGCAAAATGAATTATTCGATTAAGCTTCTTGGTTTGAAGAACACGTACAGACTTTTCGGATTAAATACGCCCGCATCAGGCAATCGCGGTGACGGCGCCTGACAGGCGCACGCAAATCGGGTCATCGCGAAAAGGATCTTGCCGTTCAAGCGTCCATGACCCATGAAATATTTGAGGTTCGATATGAAAACTGAGCAATTCAAAACGGTCATCGCAAGCAAGCATAAGCTGCTGGATCTGCATCTTCGTGAAACCTTTGAATATCACGATCTGATGCTTCTGTTTGTAAAACGGGATTTTATTTCGCTGTACAAACAGACTGTTTTAGGCCCGTTATGGGCCATCATCCAGCCGCTGCTGACGACGGTGGTTTTCTCCATCGTGTTTGGCAATCTGGCGCGGCTGACGACCCTGGACGCTCCGGGTGATTATGTAGTGCCTGGATTTTTGTTTTATATGAGCGGCAATATCTGCTGGACGTATTTTTCTTCTGTTTTGCAGGCAACGTCCAATACGTTTATCGTAAACAGAAATACGATGGGAAAGGTGTATTATCCTCGGCTGGTATCCCCGATCGCGACGTCCATGACGCACCTGATTTCCTTCGCCATTCAGCTTGCGCTGTTCTTTGGGATATGGCTGATCCTGTTTTTACGGGGCGGAACGAGCCTTCAGTTTACGCCGAAGATGCTCCTGGTGATCCCGCTGGTTTTGCAGATGATGATTCTGTCTGTCGGCTGCGGCATCATCATCTCTTCCGTGACCACCAAATACCGCGACCTGGCGATGCTGGTGGGCTTCGGCCTGCAGCTGTGGCAATACGGCTCTCCCATCGCTTACGGGCTGCAGCTGGTTCCGGAAAGCTATCGCGGACTGTATATGATCAATCCG
>JAFXMP010000010.1 GCA_017530275.1 Clostridia bacterium
GAACTACTTATGAATAATATTTTTTCAAATTCTTCTTTGTATAAGGCGGACTCAAGATTATCGAAATATATGGATTGTATAACAAGATCGGAAGAGTGGCGTGGCAGGAAAAACTTGGAAAGGGCGAGGGCAGCAACGAGGACGCCCGTTTTGTGCTGCCGGGCGCCTGCGAAACCCACATCACGGTCACCATGAACGCCCGGGAGCTGCTGCATTTTTTCTCCCTGCGGTGCTGCAACCGCGCCCAGTGGGAAATCCGCGCCCTGGCTCGGGAAATGCTGAGGCTGTGCAAGCAGGTCGCCCCTGTGATTTTTGAAAACGCTGGCCCCGGCTGCGTTTCCGGCGCTTGCCCGGAAGGGACAAGGAGCTGCGGCAAGGCGGCGGAAATGCGTGCGTTTTATAAGCAACTTTGATTTAGGAGAGAAACATTATGCCTTTTTATCAGGATTTCAATAAAAAGAAAATGACCCGGAAGGATCACCTGCGGGCCGAGGGCAAATGGGAAGAAGAGGGCACCCGCTACCGCCGTTCCACCGCCAAACAGGAGGAGCAGCGCCGTGAAAACGGCCAGGACGGGTATAAGAAGGACACCCGTTTTGCCAAAAAATACGAAAAAAGCGGTTATGAGGGCGCGCCGAAAAAGGACGGTTCTTCCAAGCGTTATCAGGAAAAGCCCGTTCAGCGTAAAGCCGCTCCCAAGTCCGAGCAGAGGCCCGCGCCCAAAAAGGAATTCCGGCCCGAGCCGCCCAGGGACGACGCTTTCCTGCCGCCGGAAAATCTGCTGTCCGGCCGCAATCCCATCCGGGAAGCCATTAAAAGCGGCCGCGATATCGAAAAGCTGCTGGTAGCCCGGGGCGACCTGTCCGGCACAGCCAAGGAAATCATTTCCATGGCCCGTGACCGCCACATCCCCATCCAGACCGTGGAGCGCAGCCGCTTGGACGAGATCACCAAAAACCACCAGGGCATGCTGGCTTTCGCTTCCGCATACCGGTATTACGACGTGGAGGACATGCTGGCAGTGGCCCAAGAAAAGAACGAAGCGCCCTTCCTGATCGTACTGGATGGCGTCACCGATCCCCAGAATCTGGGGGCTATCATCCGCACCGCCGCCTGCGTGGGGGCCCATGGGGTGATCGTACCGGAGCGCCGGGCCGTAGGCCTGACGCCTTCCGCCGTGAAGGCTTCCGCCGGGGCGATCGAAACCGTGAAGGTGGCGCGGGTGACCAACCTGACCCGCACCCTGGAAATGCTGAAAAAGCAGGGCGTGTGGCTCTACGCCGCCGATATGGACGGGGAGGATTACCGCAAGGTGAGCTTTTCCGGCCCCATGGCCCTGATCGTGGGCGCGGAGGGCGAGGGCGTCAGCCGCCTGGTGCTGGAAGCCTGCGATTATAAGGTAAGTCTGCCCATGCGGGGCGGCGTGGGCTCCCTGAACGCTTCCGTGGCGGCGGGCATCCTGATGTACGCTGCTCTGAATGGGAGAGAAGGATAAAAATACTGCCTTTGGAGGTATTCCATGGATGATTTTCCCAGTGCGGACGAACAGCGGGAATTTGAACAGTTCCTGTCCATGACGGACGAGGAAGCGGTGGTGCTGGCCCAAAATGGCGACGGGCAGGCGCTGGCGTATCTGCTGAACAAATATAAGAATTTTGTTCGGTCCAAGGCGCGCAGCTATTTTCTCATCGGCGCGGATCATGAGGACATCGTGCAGGAGGGCATGATCGGCCTGTACAAAGCCATCCGGGATTTCCAGCCCTCCCGCCTGGCCTCTTTCCGTTCTTTTGCTGAGCTTTGCGTGAAGCGTCAGATCATCACGGCCATCAAGGCCGCCACCCGGCAGAAACATGTGCCGCTCAATAGCTACGTGAGCCTGAACAAGCCCCTGTACGACGAGGAATCGGACCGGACCCTGCTGGACGTGATCGAGGGCCGGGTCACCAACCCGGAGGACCTCTACATCAGCCAGGAAGACCTGGCCCGCATCCAGACCCAGATTTCCGAGGTGCTTTCCGATCTGGAGCGCCAGGTGCTGGAAGCGTTCATGGACGGGAAAAGCTACCAGGAAATCGCCGAGCTGCTGGGACGTCACGTAAAATCCATCGATAACGCCCTGCAGCGGGTGAAGCGCAAGCTGTTCAAATTCCGAACAGATAACGATCAGTGACTTTTTTACGAGCGGGAAAAACCTGCCCGTATTTTTGTTTGGAAAGAAGATAAGGTTATGATTCGGAAAGCAGAGATCAAGGATTATCCCGCCGCCGCAGCCCTGGCGGCCCGGATGTGGGACCACGAACCCGAAGAACTCATTCAGGGATTTGCGGAAGCGGACACCGCCGGGGAAGGGGCGGTGTTTATCGCGGAGGAAGACGGGCGTGCCGTCGGCTTTGCCCAGTGCGGCCTGCGCCATGATTACGTGGAGGGCACGGAGACCAGCCCCGTGGGCTATTTGGAGGGCGTGTACGTGGACGAAGCCTGCCGCCGCCGGGGGTACGCCGCCCGGTTGCTTGCCGCCTGCGAAAGCTGGGCAAAAGAAAAAGGCTGCCGGGAATTCGCCAGCGATTGCGAGCTGACCAATACCGGAAGCCTTCAATTCCATCTTTCCCTGGGCTTTCAGGAAGCAAACAGAATCATTTGCTTTACGAAAGAGCTGTAGCGCATATTTTTCATTCAGTGCTTTTTATTGCTTTCCCGGAAAAGAATCGGGGAATCAGGAATTGATCCGGAGGAAACGGATTCAAGAATGTTTGCTGAATTACCCCTTGGAAGCTCAAATCATAGAATGAAATTTTACCAGTTATTCGGCGTCAATGGACCCGAAGGTGAAAGGCGTCGCACTGGTGATGGTGTCAGGCGTCAGCGTGAGGGAAGCTTCCTCGATGCTCAGAGTTCCGAAGGAGCACTCTGTGCCGTCCGCGAAGGTGAACTGGATGGTCAGCGCGTGATGGGCTTCGCTTTCGGGATCGATCACGTAATCCACAAAGCCGAATGCCCCGGGTTCGATCATGGGGGCGACGATGGTGGTGGTGCTGGGATTGGCATTTTCCGTGAAGGCGACACTTTCAAGCACCTTGTCCGTGTTGTTGATGATCTTGTAGTTGCCCCGCTGGAACATCTTGGTATTGAACTTGATGGGGGTGGCTCCGGTCATGGCGTCGGCCGCCAGCAGGTCGATCAGCACGTTTTCAAAGCTCAGGGTCTTGAATTCGTATACTTTTTCCTCGTCCCCGTTGGAGAAGGTGAGGGTATAGCGGTGCTTCAGATCTTCCTCGGTTTCGTTCTCGTCCGCGATCAGCGTCATATAGAGGATCAGACCATCGCCGAATAATTCGCCCTCGTTAAGGAGGGACATTACTTCGCCGGTCTTGTTGTCCGTCAGGGTGAGCACAGCGAGGGTATCGCCGGTGAGGTTGCGGATCTGATAGTTGGCAATCAGGGGCTTGGCGGATTCTTCCTTGGCGGCTTCGGCAAGGACGGCCGTGCAGGATAAGACGAGCATCAGGGTGAGAAGCAGTGCGATCCATTTCTTCATGTCGTGTTACCTCCGTTTTTTGTTTCTGTTTGCAGCCTTTTTTTGATTTGAGCGTCAGAAGGAAGAATCTGTCAAACGCTCTTGTATCAAGGCGCTGCAATAGTATAACATAGGAGATAGGATGAAGCAATAGAAAAATTGGATTCGGACTGTCGAAAAAAAGACCCAGAAAAAGACCCTGACGGCAAAACACGGTTTCTCCTTACAAAGAATGCGTGAAGCTTTTACTGTTCCAGATACGCCGAAAGGGTGAGGCCGCCCGACACGGTGCTTACATTGATTACAGCGCTTCCGTCCCCCAGCACGCAGCGGTTTCCCGTCCTGACGGCGGAGATCGCATTATTCAGGCTGCCGCTGACGGTGGAGAAATCTGCTGTGAAGCCCATGCTCTTGGGCAGGAAAAGGTAAACGGAGCCGGACACTGTGCTGACCTTCAAGCTTTCCGTTTTTTGCAAAGCCGCTTCCACCGAGCCGGAGACCGAATCGATCTCCGCTTTTTTGATTTCCGTAGCGTTTAGCCGGATTTTTCCCGAGATGGCGGAAATATCCAGGGCTTTCGCGTGTCCGATATCGGCTTCCATGGAGCCGGAGGTAGTGGACAACCTGATCTCATTGGCCGAGGAAGTGAGGGTGATTTTGCCGGAAACGGTGGAGGCTTTCAGAGTATCGGCGGCGCATTCCGCATTGATGCTCCCGGATACAGTGGACAGCTTCACAGTTTTTGCGTAGAGGGGCACGCAGCGGATGCTGCCGGAAACGGCGGCGATTTCTACGCTGTTAATGGGAAATTTTGCGTTCTCCGGCAATGTCACGGTCAGGGCTTTCTGGGGATTGCCGGTGATCGTTGCTTCAGAACGGGCGTATTTGATATGCAGGGTGGTTCCATCCAGCCACCAATGCAGCTTCTCCGCGTCGGATAGAGTGTTTTTGGCCGTTTCCGAGATTTCCACCGTGCTTTCTTTGTGATAGGCCACGGTCACGCTGCCGTCGATCCAATCGATCTCCAAGCTGTCCACCGGATTGGTAATTACCTTTCCGCCCGCTGTGTACTGGCTGGCGTTGGCATAGGAATAGCTGACGGAACCGCAAGCGCATAAGGTCAGCGCGAGCACCAAAAGCAGTGCGCCAAGAAGAGATTTTTTCATGATCGCTTTCCCTCTTTTATCCAATCGTTTGTGTGTCGTTTTCTTCTTTCTGGGGCAGCACCACGCCGATGCGGGTGCCGAATTCCTCCCGGGAAAACACGTCGAAGTAGCCGCCGTGGCGTTCCACGATCCATTTGGCGATGGAAAGGCCCAGGCCCGTGCCGCCTGTTGCCCTCGCGCGGGCGGGATCGGAACGGAAGAAGCGGTCGAAAATATGGGCAAGGTCTTCCTGCTTGATGCCGATGCCGTTGTCCTGCACCTCAAAGCAGGGCGCGCCGTCCTTCATGCGGGTGCGGAGAGAAATCTTGTCCCCCTCCTTGGTGTATTTCACCGCGTTGTCCACCAAGATGCGGGCGGTCTGTTTGAGCATGTCCGCATCCCCGGTCACATAAATGGAGGTATCCGCGTCCAGCCGCCATTGCCGGTCCGGGTGGATCATTTTGGATTCCTCATATACTTCAGCCAACATTTGGGAAATATCCATGGGTTCCATCGTCAGATGCGTCCTGCCGTTGTCCCCACGGGCCAGGAACAATAGTTGCTCGATGAGCTTTTTCATATGGGTGGATTCCGATTGGATGGCGGAAATACCCTCCTCCAGTACCGTTTCATCGTCCTTGCCCCAGCGGTGCAGCATATCGGCGTAGCCCTGGATCACGGCGATAGGGGTGCGCAGCTCGTGGGAAGCGTCGGACACGAAACGGCTCTGTTCCCGGTAGGTTTCCTGGGTGCGGGCCAGCATGTTGTTGATGGCCGTTTCCAGGCCCTGCATTTCTTGATCGCCGGTATACACGTGAGCGTCGGGGGACAGGGGGGAAACGGTGCCGATAGCGTCCTCCAGATGATGCAGCTTTTCGGGGTCGAACCGGGCGCGGCTCAGTTCCTCCGCCGTTTGGGCAATGCGCTCCAGGGGCTCCATGAGCCGCCGGGATTTATCCTTGCCCACGCGCCCCTGCAAAAGGAGCAGCAGCACTTCTACCCCTGCCAGAGCGGGCCAAAAATAGGACGCGGCCACAGAGATCCAGCCCCCGGCGATCATGGCCCCCAGCACCCCGTCGATCAATCCCATCAAAAGCAGGGTGCGACGCAGCCAATAGCGGTTGATGCGTCGGGCAATGGAATTGACCTTTCTTTCTTCCTTCATGCGTCATCCCTCAACACGTAGCCGACGCCGCGCACGGTCTGCAAAAGCTTCTGGTCGAAGCCGTCGTCGATCTTGCCGCGCAGGTAGCGCACATATACGTCCACCACGTTGGTTTCGCCCAAATACTCGTAGCCCCACACCTTTTCCAGCAATTGGTCGCGGGTGAGCACGATGGTCTTGTTTTCCATGAAATATTGCAGCAGGGAAAATTCCCGGCCTGTGAGTTCGATGTCCTTGCCGTCCCGGGCGACCCGATGGCGGGAAACGTCCACGGTCAGGCCGCCGCAGGAAAGCAGCCCGGTTTCCTGTTTTTGGGCGCTTTGCTTGCGCAGGGAGGCGCGGATGCGGGCCAAAAGCTCTTCGATGGAAAAGGGCTTGGTCACGTAATCGTCGGCCCCCATGTCCAGGCCCGTCACCTTGTCCATCACCGCGTCCCGGGCGGTGAGCATGATCACGGGCATACCGTTTCCCGCTTTACGCAGGCGGCGCAGCACTTCCAGGCCGTTGAGCCCCGGCAGCATGATGTCCAGCAGCAGCAGGTCATAACCGCCGCCCTCCGCCATTTCCAGTCCTGTGCGGCCGTCAAAGGCTTTGTCCACGGCGTACCCTTCGTGCTTCAATTCCAGCTCTACGAACCGGGCCAGCTTTTCTTCGTCCTCTACCAGCAATATCTTCGTCATACGCTGCCTTCCTTTAACCGGAACGGGGGAGAGACCGGTATCGGCCCCTCCCTGCGTCCCCCTGTGATGGGTTATTCTACCTTGCTTTCGCTGTCATCGGCGTGGATTTCGTTTTCAGCGGTCTTGCTCTCGTTCTTTTCCACGTGGATTTCCACGGCGGAGGCCGCTTTATCCTGGGCCTTGTTCATGAAATCGTTCACGTTGGTGTTGATGTCCGGGCCCCGGAAGCTGTACCGCGCGCCTAAGACCACGCTCAGGAACACCAGCACGATCCCAAAGATGATATAATGCCAGAGGAAGAAGATCACCAGCACCAGCAGGGTGAGGGGCACCGAAATCAGCTCTTCGAGAGGCTGGGAGGGCAGCGACCGGTTCCTGCGGGAGATCACCAGGTAATTGGCGTTGCCTTTCTGGAACATCTTTTTGATCCATGCCCACAATTTGCTCATGGCGCTGGAGAAAGTCACCCTGACTTCGCCGTTCTTCGTGTTCCAGTTGTATTCCTTCTTTTCCTGGGTGGTGTATTCCTTGGCTTCGGGAGCGTCCTTTACCTTGCCTTCGTTTTCCAGCAGCACCAGGGCGTCCAGCATGTCCCAATCACTGGCTTCCAAAGCGGCCTTCGCTTCTTCGTAGCTCACGTTGGCCTTGGCCCGCAGCTTTTCTACCATCTCGAAATGATCCATTGTATTTCCTCCTCGGCGTTTCGCCTGTCGTTTGGGTGTTTGTTCTGTTCCCTTGGAACGGTTATATCATATCCAAAGAAAATGAGAGGAAAAGGAGGAAAATCATTAGAAAATCATGAGAAGCCAATGACAGTTTCCTCAAAATGCCCTTATGTTTCTCATTTTTTCTCGTAAACGACGGGGAAAGCGGCGCTGGGCGCGTCCTGGCCTTTGGGCGTAAAGGAGAGCTGCCCGCCGCTCAGGGCGATCACGCCTGTGGAGCCGGCCACCGTGCCCTTTTCCAGCAGCAGCTTCACTAATTTTTCATTC
>JAFXMP010000140.1 GCA_017530275.1 Clostridia bacterium
CCGCGCCCGACTGGTTCCGGGACGCGAAATTCGGCATCTGGAGCCATTGGGGTCCTCAGAGTGTGCCCATGTTTGGGGACTGGTACGCCCGGAACATCTACATCGAGGGCACCCAGCAGTACGAATATCACGTGCGCCACTACGGCCACCCCTCCAAGTTCGGGTACAAGGACATCTGCGCCCTATGGAAAGCGGAGAACTTCGACCCCGAGGGGCTGATGGACAAGTATTACCGAGCCGGGGCCCGGTACTTCATGTCCCAGGGCACCCACCACGACCATTTCTTCAACTACGATTCCCAAATCAACCGCATGAACAGCGTGAAGGTGGGCCCGCACAAGGACATTTTAGCCCTGTGGAAGGCGGCGGCGGATAAACGCGGCATGCCCTTCGGCATCAGCGAGCATTTGGGCGCTTCCTTCTCCTGGTGGCGGGTGAACAAGGGCTGCGACAAGCACGGCCCCTACGCGGGCGTACCCTACGACGGCAACGATCCCGCCTGGCAGGACTTTTACCATGCCAACCAGGAGCACGGCCTCGACAATCCACAGGACATTTCTCCCTGGTACACCGAAAACAAGGCGTTCCGGGATTACTGGCTGCGCTGCGTGACCGAAATGATCGAAAAGTTCACGCCCGATCTTCTGTATACCGACGGTTCCCTGCCCTTCGGCGGAGCCTGGTGGAGCGAAGAAGGCAAGCGGCCCATCCGGGACGAGGACTACGCCCTGGGCCTTGAAGCCGTGGCCCGGCTGTACAATGCCTCCATTGACAAGAACGGGAAAAACAAGGCCGTGTATCTGCAAAAGGATCGACGGCCCGAAATTTTCAGCGTGGGCGTGCTGGACATCGAAAAGAGCCAGCTTCCCGGCATCATGCCCGATCCCTGGCACACCGATACCTGCATCGGCAACTGGTTCTATGACGTGCATCATCCCTACAAGACGCCGGAGCAGATCGTGGAAATGCTGGTGGACATCATTTCCAAGAACGGCGTGATGCTCCTCAACATCCTCCAGCGCCCCGACGGAACCATCGACGAGGACGCGGACTTTATCCTGAAAAAGATAGGCGAATGGTTCCATATCTGCGCCGAAGCCGTGTACGGCACCCGCCCCTGGCGCGTGTTCGGCGAGGGCGACACGCTGGTCAAGATCGAAGGCTTCCGGGAGGACAAGACCGACTGGCTGCGCAGCGATTTCCGCTTCACCCAGAAGGACGGCGCGGTGTACGCCTTCATGCTGGGCCTGAAGGGCGGAGAAGCCGCCGTGCTCCGCAGCTTTGCCGATCAGCCCGTTTCCAGCGTGGAGCTGCTGGGCTACGGTCCCGTGCCTTTCCGTAAGGAATTCGGTCTGCTCACCGTTTCCCTGCCGGACAAGCTGCCCGCTTTCTGCGCCAACTGCCTGAAAATCCGCTGAAAGCTGAAAGATAAACGAATTTCACCTCGGGCAGAACATCCGCCGCAGGCGGCTGTCCGAGGTTCGTCCCCTTCCGAGAAAGCCGCAAAAAGGGACTTATTATTTTATTAACAAATATAAAACATAGCATTGGGAAACAAAACGTACAACGCATGATTTACATACCGTGCGTTGTACGACGTTTTTGGGGGAATGTTTTTCAGCCTTCCTTTTTGATCCTTGCAATGGAGGGATTGTTGTATGCTTCCTCTCCGGTCACTTCGCGGATCACCTGAATGCCCTCGGGCATTTTCACTTCCTGGTCCTCGCTGTACAGTTCGATTTCCATGAGGGCCTGATCGCTCCACTGGGGGAACACGTCGATATTGTAGTACAGGCCGTTTTCGCTCAGGCAGTAGCGCTGCTTGCGGATGGGCCGGTAATCGGGGTCGGCCTGCATGAGCAGCTCCAAATATTCGTCCTGGGTGAGGCGTTCCTCCAGCTCGATGCGCTTCATGCCCTCGATCTGGCGCTTGCGGGTTTTGAAATAGATATAGTTGCCGTTCTGGCCCCGCTGGCGGATGCGGATGACCTCGCCGGGGATCTCGCTCTTTAAGTACGCCTGCAAAATATCCACGCTCTGGCAGTTGGGCCGCTGGGCCAGCTCCCGCACATCGGGATAGGCGATCAGGAATTTCCGCCGGGTGTCCATGGGGCGCGGCTCACCTAAGAAAGCGGAAATCTCCTTGATGAGATACAGCATTTTTTCGTCGAAATCCGCCCGGTTGTCGATCACCCGCAGGTGGGGATGGCCCGTCCAGGATTTGATCAGGTTATCGTCCACTTCCCGGGCTTCCTCCACCGTTTCATACCGGGCGGCGTTATTGGCCAGAGTATAGAACTGCTCTGCGCCCTTGGCCGCCGTGACCAGATGGAACACCGCGTCGTAATGATCCCGCAGGGCCACTTCGTTGGTGTCCAGGCGCTTTAATACATATTTGAATTCCTCGTCGCTCATATACGCCCGGTTGTCCAGCGCCCCCCGGTCGCACACGATCAGCACCTTTTCCGCGTCGAAGGTCTTGGCGATTTCCGTGAAAGCCAATTCCTTCGCCAGCATCAGCTGGGTCAGCCGGAACTGGTAATCCCGGTTGCATTTGGTAAATTTCCAGGGCGCGCCGCCGCCGATCAGCTCCGTGGCCGTTTCGTCCACAAACAGCACCATGTAGCCCTTCCGGGTAAAGGCGTTCTGTATCCAGCTCATGGCCGTGGTCTTTCCAGCGCAGGGCCCCCCGGTGATCACGATTTTGGTGATCGTCTGCTTTTGTCCTTCCATCTATTCCACCCCCTTTTCATGATACTATACAAACAGGCAGATTTCAATACCGTTCAAAACGAGTCTGGAAAAATGCGCGGAAATATGCTATATTCAGGAAGGCAAGGGCTCAAAATAGAAGCGGCGAGGTTCGTCTAAGGAGGTGAGGGCATGGATCAGCAGGAAGCGCTGCAAGCGTACTGTCAGGCGTTATCCCAGGAGCGGGAACAGTATTTATATCAGCAGGCAGTAAAGAAAAGCGGCGCGGCCACGCGGGGCATGCCGATGGCGGAAAGGGACAAATACCTGGACAGCCAAGCGTTCCAATCCACGCTCTATCACCTGAAACGCGCCGACAAGGTATATCAGGCCCTGCGCCGGGGCGAATTGACCTTAGAATACCAGCAGGCGGAATTTGACCAGCTTTTGCCGCTGATCCAAAGCGAGCTGAAACACGAAAACCCCATCGTGCTGCCCTTCCTGCGCTCGGTAGAACGGAGCCGGGTCACATTAGGCAGCGCCCATAAAGCCATCGGGCAGATCGAAGACCATCTGCCCCGGAAATATTTGCAGGCGCAAATGAAGCGCCTGACCCAGGACGCGGACAGGCGGGTGGAGCGTTACCTCCGGGAGGGCGACCTCTCCCCCATGGCAAAGGCGGAGAAAAAACCGGCCCGCATTGTAGACCGCCTGATGGAAACTGCCTTTGACAAAGGCGTGCCCAGCGGCGTGGTGGACGCTGCCTATCATCCCCTATCCTTGAGCCAGGCGCTCCAGGAGGAGATTCAGAAGGGCCTGCCAAGGCTTACCGCCTGCGGGGCGGTGTGCATGGGAAACGGGGAAAGGATTTCCGCCGCGGTGAAGGCCGAAATCTCCCGGACAAAATACACCGTCATCGGGGAAATCAAAAGACGGTTTCCCCCAAAGCGCATCCGCAGGCTTTTAATGGAAAACCCCTCTCTGAAAGCCCTGCAAAAGGAGGCCGACGCGGCGGCGGCCCGGGAAAAGCGTCTCCATTCCGCCCTGCTCAGCGCCATTCCCGAGCATTACAAAGACTTATACCCCCTGGCTCGGCAGATGCGCCGCAAATTCATCCTGCATTTGGGCCCCACCAATTCGGGCAAGACCTACGAGGGCGTGTGCCGCCTGCGGGGAGCGCTGAACGGCATTTATTTGGGGCCGCTGCGCCTGCTTGCGGCGGAGCAGTTTGAAACCCTGAACATGGACGACGTGCCCTGCTCCCTGGTGACGGGAGAGGAGCAGATTCGGGTTCCCAACAGCCGGGTGCAGTCCTCCACCGTGGAAATGGCCGATCTCGCCGCCCATTACGACGTGGCGGTCATCGACGAATGTCAGATGATCGCCGACCGGGACCGGGGCGGCGCGTGGACGGCGGCCATCTTAGGCCTGTGCGCCGACGAGATTCACGCCTGCGCGTCCCCTGACGCGGAAGCGCTGCTGATCCGCATGGTGCAGGACTGCGGCGACGAATACACCATCGTGCGCCATGAGCGCATGACCCCCCTGGAAATGGAAAAGGAAGGTTTTCAGTTTCCCGGCTCCGTGCGGCCCGGGGACGCGCTGATCGTGTTTTCCAAGGCCCGAGTGCTGGCGGTGGCGGCGGAGCTGCGCACGCTGGGCTACCGGGTGTCCCTGATTTTCGGGGCCCTGCCGCCGGACGTGCGGCGGGACCAGGCGGAGCGCTTTCACCGGGGCGATACCGACGTGGTGGTGTCCACCGACGCCATCGCCATGGGCATGAACCTGCCCATCGAACGGGTGGTGTTCCTGGAATCGGAAAAATACGACGGCGACGTGGTGCGCACCCTCACCGACGCGGAAATCAAGCAGATCGCCGGGCGGGCGGGGCGCTACGGCATCTATGATATTGGCTATGTCAACGCTTTCGGCTTCAAGGGCTTAGTGGCCCGGGCGCTGGGCAGGCCTCTGTACCCGCTCACGGAAGCCATCATCCGCTTCCCCGAATCCCTGCTGGACATTCCCCTGCCCCTGACCCAGATCATCAACCAATGGATCGCCATGAAGGACAAAACCTTCTTTTCCAAAGCCTCCACCATGCGCATGGAGGGGCTGGCGAAAATGATGGAAACGCCCCGCACGGACAAGCATTTGCTTTACCGCTTCCTGTGCATCCCCTTCGACGAAACGGACCCGGACCTGCTGGCCCGCTGGAAAACCATGTATCAGGCGGAATGCAGGCAAGAACACATCGACGTTTTAACGGTGATCCCCCGCGCCATGGACCCGGAGGCCTGCACCATCCAAATGTTGGACCTGCTGGAAGCGGACTACCGCTCCTGCGACCTCTATTACAACTACGCCCGGCTGTTCCTGGAAAACCCTGACAGCATTTTGGAAGAAATCCAGTGCCGGAAGGACTTGATTTCAAAGGGCATCATCCACATCCTGTCCACCCAGAAACTGCAGCAGAAAACCTGCCGCTCCTGCAAAAAGCGCCTGCCCTGGAACTGGCCCTATCCCCTGTGCGATTCCTGCTTCCGCCGCCGTTCCTTCGACGGCCGGGGCCGGGCGGGAGCCATCCTGGACGGATGGGGAGAGTAACAAATGGAACGGCGGGGCGTAATGTTTATTGCGCACCACACGTTCTGCTCACGCGCCGGGAGTCAGCGGCATGCTGCCCCGGCGCGTTTTCGGTGTAATCAAGATGCCATCGTCCTCGTTGCCAACCTTGCCGATGAAGCGGTAGTAGATGTCGATCCGCATAACCGCTTCGCCGTCAATGACTTCCTTCTCATGCACGACTACTTTCTCGATCAGCGTGTGCAGGAGTTCTTCGGTCAGTTCGGTGATGTTCGTGTACTGCTCCACCAAAGACGCAAATTCCTTTGCGCCACGGCTTTGCCGAGCATAGTTGGCAAGCAGGGATTGAATCTCATTGTACCTGTCTTTCAACTTCCGGGATTCGGCCTCGTAATCAGCGGATAGACTGGCAAAGCGTTCGTCGGAGATGCGTCCGAACACATTGTCCTCGTACAGCCGTTTCAGCAGAATGTCGAGTTCGGAGATGCGCCGCTGGCACTGTTCTGCTTCCTTTGTATAGGACGCTTTTTCACCGATCCATTCCTTTTCAGAAAGCTGCGTCAGATAAGCAATGTACTTTTCCTTATCTTCCGCCGCAAGGCTTGCGTGACGCTGAATGTCCTCCAGAAGCACAGAATTGATCTGCTTCACGGAAATGTAGTGCGCTGAGCATTCGCCGCTGCCATAACGCCTGTGTTTTTCGCAGGCATAATGTCCGCAGGTTTTCCTGCCCGACGCGGCAGAAAACGCCATGCGGGTATCGCAACCACCACAGAACATCAAACCGCGAAGCATATTTTCCGGGTTGCGTCGTGGCCTCGGCTGTTTGACTTGGATACGCTGCTGAACAGTATCGAAAGTTGTCTGATCCACCAGCGCTTCGTGAGTCCCCTCCACAATGATCCATTCTTCCTCCGGCTTATGCACGATGCGTTTGTCCTTAAAGGATTTCTTCTGAGTTTTTTGCCAGATTAGCTTGCCTAAGTAGATGGGATTTTGCAGAATATCCCGGATGGTATTCTTTTCCCATTTAGCGGGATATTTTGCCCGTATCGGGGTGGCGTATTTCCCGTACGTTTCCATGAGCAAGGCCCTTGGCGTTGGAATCTGTTCCTTTTCCAGCCTTCTGGCAATGTTGTAGCAGGATTCCCCTTCCAGCGCCATTTGGAATATCCGCTTCACAACAGGAGCGTATTCGCTGGGGATCAGGTGATGCCGGTCCATGGGGTCTTTACAGTAGCCGAAGGGTGGATAGCTGCCCGTGTATTCTCCGTTCCGTGCCTTGGCTCGAAGGGCCGACCGGACTTTCCGGCTTGAATCACGCGCGTACCACTCGTTAGAGATTTTCGCATTAAGAAAGGACAGAGTTTTATCCAATATATCCCACGAATTTGTAGTGAATCCTGATTTCTTGTTCCTTCTGGCCGTTCACGATCTTCTTCTCGCCGATCTCGATATGGTCGATGAGGCGAAGCACGGTCTCCCGGTCCAAGGACTCCAAATTCCGGTACTGACGGATCAAATTGGCCCACGCCTGAATGTCGTCACGGTCAGCGGCTGCGATTTCCATTTGCTGTTTCAGTTCCTTCAATTGGCCGTTCTTTTCATTTCGCTCCGACTGATACTTGTTCAGCAGTTCGATACATACGGCCTCGGGAATCGCGCCTTTGATCTTGTCTTCATAGGTCGCGGCCACCAGCTTGTCCAACTCCGCTAAGCGCTTATTCAGCGCCTTGACAGTTTTCTGCATGCCAGCAAGTTCCTGATCAGACTGGGTCTGCTTCTTCTCGGCCAGACGCCGGATCATGTCTTCCTCATGGAGTGTAATGATTTCTGCTTTGGCCCGAATATCGGTCAGCACCACTTCCGTCAGAGGTCTCAGATAGATCCGATGTGTTGAACAGGCCGATCTTCCGCTGCGGAAGTAGTTTCCGCATCCGTAGGAAGAATATTCCCGGACCATGCCGTTCTTCCGCGTGTGCGATTCATGACAGGCTCGCATTGCGAATCCGCAGTCCATACAGACCAGGAGTCCCCCGAATAGGGTGATTTCGTGATGATTCCTGCTGCGGGGATGACAGTGCATCCGGTCGATTTCCTGCGCCAGTTCCCAGGTATCCGGATCAATGATGGGTTCGTGGGTGTTCTCCACCTTGATCCATTGATCCTTCGGTTTCTCAATCTGCTTGTGATCCTTGTAGGACACCGTGCCCGTCTTGTTTTGTACCATGTGGCCGATGTATGCTTCGTTCCGGCAGAGTACCTTGACCGTCACATCATTCCAAAGTCCGTTGCTTCGGAAGTTATTGGGCTTCCCCTGCATCTGAAAGAAATGCTCCCGGGGAGGATCAATTCCTTCTCCATTCAGGATCGAGGCGATCTTCCGATACCCTAGCCCCTGGCAGCGAAGCGCGAAGATTCTTCGCACGATGGCCGCCGCAGGCTCGTCAATGATCAGGTGGTGCTTGTCCGCCGGGTCTTTGACATAGCCATAGGGAGCATACGCGCCGATGAATTTCCCCGCTTTGAAGGTAGATTTCTTCACCGCCTTGATCTTGCTGCTGGTATCCCGAGCGTAAAAATCGTTCATCACATTCTTAAAAATGGCTAGCATTTCATTGTTGTGTTGAAGCGTATCCACGCCGTCGTTCAGCGCGATGAACCGGCAGTTCAGAGAAGGGAAGATCACGTCGATGAATTTGCCCGTTTCGATGTAATCCCGCCCAAATCGGCTCAGGTCCTTTACGATCACCAGATTGATCTTTCCGGCCCGAACATCGGAAATCATGGCGTTCAGGCCGGGCCGGTCAAATGTAGTTCCGCTGACGCCGTCGTCCACGTAGGTTTGGACGAGCCGCCAGCCTTGTTCCTGTACATAGCGGGTCAGCAGTACCCGCTGATTCTCGATTGACACGCTTTCCCCGATCCGTTCATCGTCGCGGGAAAGCCTGCAATAGATGCCTGCGTTATACGTTTGCGTCATCTTTCTTTATCCTCCCGATGCGCAGCATAACGGCAGATAGCTTTAGGATGGTTTCATTATACCGCAATATCATTCGCCTCGCAATCTTCGGTATGATCATTTTCGGCTTTTTTCGGATGAGACGCTTTCAATACGATCAAATCTTCCATCAGGTTTTGAAAGTTCTTTTCACCGTCGAAAATGCTGTGGATTTTGTAGCGGGTGCCCTTAATTGTTATCTCGCTGTACGTGTTCAGCGGGCGGATGCCGGTGGTTTTCTCGCACATAACGCTCCTTCCTGAAAGATATAACAACAAACATGTTTTTCATAACATTCTGTCTCCGTTTCTTTCCGCGCTTGCAGCGCTTATTATCGAACAGCGGCATTACGGTTCCGCTGTTTCTGTTCATTTGTTTCTCTGACCGTTTGCTGCGTCACTTGACGCAGCTGTTCCTCGAAGGTCATTCGGTGTTCCGGTTCTTCTTCGGTTTCCAAAACTGTTTTGATGCAGTATTGAATCCAGCCGATGAGGTCGGGATCAATATCCTGACTTTCCAGTACGTCGGACACTTTTGTCCGATGTGCCTCCAGGCTTTTTAATTCTTGGATCATCTTGTCCTTGTCCGCGGCTTGTATCCCATTGGCTTTCAAATACTTCGCCGCCTTGACATAAGCCGCGATTTCGTCCTTGTGCGCTTCCGCGTATTTCTTTTTGACGAAATCGAATCCACGTTTGCTCTGCAAATAGACCGGCTGATTCTTTTCAAAGGCGGTGATATGCTTGAGCGCTGTTTGAACTTTCCTGATTTCCCGGTTTACTGTATTCAGTTCTGAAAAGAACGCTTTCTTTTCCTCAATGAACCGCTGAAAATCATCAAGGGTGCGGACATTGTGCTCCGTCATCCAGCAGAACACGGACGCCATGAATTTCAGGTCGTTGACGCCAGCCGTTTCTTTCGATTTCCGGCTCCAATCGGCCCGGCCTTGCTTGCGCATTTCTACAAAGCGAATCACGAAATCATAAATCGTAGGCTGAGGCTTTTCCGGTTCTGTCAGCTTTTGTAATGCCGCTTTCTTTTCTTTGAGCCATTTCCCAACGGAATAGAGCAGTTCCTTCAGGCGTTTCAGAATCCGATTGTGCTCTTTGATTGCTCGGTTGTAGCTTCCGATTTCCGTTTGGATCCCTTTCTGCTCCAGGTGGGAAACGGCGGGGCCGAGATGGATTGTGGGTGCTTCGTCTTTTCCCTGCCGGGCATAAGAACGGAGGTCGATTCGTTCCGTTCTCTCTGCTCTTTCCAGGTACAAATTGACGAGATCGGCCCAGGCCGTCCGCCATATTTCCGCCTTGCCGGGATCGTTCCAATCCACGATGTTTTCCTTGTGGCTTTTGTAATTACCGGAGGGCAGTTTGATCTTGTTTCCATTCTCGTCAAGGTCGTAAATCTTTCGCGCTTTCGGCATCCAGTTTCCTTTATCATCCATGGCCCGCATGGTGAGCATGATATGGGCGTGGGGATTGCCGTCGCCCTTATCGTGAATAGCGTAATCCGCGATCATGCCTTTAGAGACAAATTGTTCCTGGCAATACTCCCGGATCAGCGGTTCATATTGCTCTTTCGGCAGTTCTCGCGGCAGGGCGATAATGAAGCCACGGGCAAGCTGGGCGTTCCACTGCTTTTCAGCTTTTTCGACGGCGTTCCATAAAGTCTGACGGTCTGAAAACACTTCCGGTACATGGGAAGGAAGCAGGATTCCTTTCGCCAAAACCTCATGGGCTTTATAAGCATAATTCTTCGTTCTCTGGTCATATTCGCTGAACAATTTCTCTCCGCTTTGATAAGCGGCCCCGGCAACGGCGGATTGACCTTTGCTCCGCTGCCGGATGGTAATGCTGAAATGTGGGCAAGCGATCTTTTCCTCACCGTCCTTTCTCTTTGGGGTAGCCGGTTTACCGGCGCAGGGGCTTGCCACTGGTGCAGGATGTTCCGCAGAACATCCTGCTCAAAGTGGAGGCGGAAGCCGGAACGTCTGCCTCGCAGAGCGCAAGGACACCGGGCAAACGGTGTATAATTGCGCCCTGTGACCAGGGGCAGGGTTATTCTGGATCGGCTTTTTCATGGCTCGTTTCCCCAGTCATTCCCTGAATTGCTTTCTTAATAAGGGCAGTTTCTTCGTCCTTAACTAACAGGCTGTTGAAAGCGATTTTCAGCAGTTGAAATACCTGATCGTCCGTCAAAAGAAGAGGCTTCCTCATGAACGATTCCAGCATTGCGCCGCGGGTAAATAACCGGTGATTTCGCTTTTTCCGGTCAAGCTCCGCTTTTTCTCTGTGAAGGATTTTCATCTGATCGGCGTAACGCTTTTCTTTCTGTTTCGCGCCAGTGATCCGTTCTTCCAGTTTGCTTCTTTCCTGCTCACGGCTCATGGCTTTCCTCCAACTTGATCCCCGAATCATCGGGTTCTTCGGTCTGTACGGAATTACTCGGTTTCCGTGCGGAAATCAGTTCTGCCAATTTGCTTTGAGAAAAGTTGCTGCGGAACATGATTTCCAGCAGATAGGAAATATCCCCATCGGTCAATTTCAGAGGCTCTTTCAGAAACGATTCCAGGATTTTTCCCCGGCTGATCAGCCGTTCATTTTCCGCCTGTTCCGCCAATAATCTTTTCTTGGCTTGCAGGGCTTTCTTCTCTTCCTTCGTTTTCTGTAGGCGGGCTTCTGTTCGCTTTAACTGTTCTTCAATTTTGCTGCATTTCATGATTCTTTTTTCCACCATCCTTCATAATAATGATTATGATTGCCTTTGTCCGGCGAATCCTTTTGCCAGCCCGCGCGCTGCTGACAGAAATCATTTTACCAGCACAAAAGCCTCAGTGCCGTATATCCAAAAGGTTGGAAAAATGAACGAAAAGCAGGAGATTTCCACGCTTATGGAAAAGAAACAAACGGGAAAAAGGAGAGTGATCGAAATGCTGACGATCCAAGAGAGATTGGGAGATTTGCGGGCAGCACGAGGATTGAATTATGAACAGCTTGCCGAAGAAACCGGGCTATCCAAATCGGCGCTGCAGCAGTATGAAAACAACGAATTCAAAGATATCAGCCATTTTGCAATCCTGAAGCTGGCGAAATATTACGGCGTGACCACCGATTATCTGCTCGGTCTTTCGGAAACAAAAAAGCACGCTGCCGACGACATCAACAGTCTGCGGTTGAGCGATGAATTGATCGAAATATTGCAGCAGGGAAAGATCAATGTGCCCCTGTTTTGTGAATTGGCGGCGCACAAGGATTTCCCGAAATTGCTGGCGGATATCGAATTGTATGCCAATCGCTTTGCGTCCAAAGCGATAGAATTCCTGAATGCTTTCGTCAATACCGGGAGAGAGCAGATCATCCAGAAAAGCAAACCGCTCCAGCCGGATCATTTTCTGGATATGCTGAGCGATATTCAGGTCGATGAAGGCAACTATTTCGACAGGCGGATCCACGATGATTTGGACGTTATTGTGAAGGATATCCGGGAAGCGCACAAGGACAGGAACGAAAGCGCCCTGGACGATCCGAATTACGATCCGGTCACTATCATGACCAAAACGCTCGACGAATTGCAAAACTTCAAAGGCAGCGAGCTTGAAAAGAGGGTTTTCATTTTCTGCAAGTCAAACGGGATCATTTATTCAAAACTGACGGATGAGGAAAAGATTTGGCTGACGCGAATCATTCAGAAATCCAAGAAGGTGCAATCAGCTATTTCGCAAAGAGGAAAGAAATAATCAATTGCGAATCATTCTTTTGGCGTCTCAATTTTTACTTGCTTTGATAATACATTTGTGATATACTTTGTTACGAGAAAAAAGTTATCAATTAAAGAGGATATTTCATCATGTCAGAAAAGAAATTGATCATCCCGCCGCACCGTTATGGACGGGAATCCACGGTGATTTCCCTCCGGCTGCCGAAGGATATGCTGGCGGAAATCGACCAGGCTGCAAAGGATACGGGCAGAACCAGAAATGAAATCGTGGTTTTATGCATGGAATTTGCTTTGGAGCACATGGAAATTGAAAGTAAGTGAGGAGTACGGAAGATGGCTATTCTGAAATGCAAAATGTGCGGCGGGGATATCCTGCTGAGCGAGGACAAAACCACGGGAACCTGCGACCATTGCGGCAGTACCATGACCTTTCCCCGGGTATCGGACGAACAGAAGCTGAACCTGTACAACCGCGCCAATCACTTCCGGCGGCAGAATGAGTTTGACAAGGCAATCACTGCTTACGAACGCATTTTGGATCAAGATGATACAGACGCGGAAGCCCATTGGGGCACGGTGCTTTCCCGGTACGGCATCGAGTATGTGGAAGACCCGGTGACCCATGAACGCATCCCCACCTGTCACCGAGTGCAGCTCACGTCCATTCTTTCGGACGGGGATTATTTGGCTGCCCTGGAAAACGCCCCGGACACCGCTTCCCGCGATTTGTACGAGCAGGAGGCCCGCCGCATCGCAGAGATTCAGAAGGGCATTCTGTACATTTCCTCCCAGGAAAAACCTTACGACGTGTTCATCTGCTATAAAGAAACGGATGATTCCGGAAGCCGCACCAAGGATTCCACCCTGGCCCAGGAAATCTATTATCAACTGACCAATGAAGGCTACAAGGTCTTTTTCTCCCGCATCACGCTGGAAGACAAATTGGGCCAGCAGTACGAGCCTTATATTTTTGCCGCCCTGAACAGCGCCAAGGTCATGCTGGTAGTGGGCACCAAGCCGGAATGCTTCAACGCCGTGTGGGTGAAGAACGAATGGAGCCGCTACCTGGCGCTGATGAAAATTGATCGCAGCCGCCTGCTGATCCCCTGCTATCGGGACATGGATCCCTATGATCTGCCGGAGGAGCTGTCCGCCCTGCAAAGCCAGGACATGAGCAAAATCGGCTTCATGCAGGATTTGATCCGGGGCGTGAAAAAGGTGCTGGACAGCAAAAAGCCCGAAGCGGCTAAGCCCCAGACCGTGGTTCAGCAGGCCGCCCCCGCCGCCGCCAGCGTGGAAAACCTGGTGAAGCGCGCTTACCTGTTCATGGAGGACGGGGATTTCAAAAGCGCCAACGAATACTTGGATCGGGTGCTGGACGAGGACGCCGAATATGCCCCTGCCTACGCCGCCAAGGTATGCACCGCACTTGGTTTCCGAAAGGAAAGCGATTTGGCCGAAGCCACATTCCTGTATGCCGATCATCCCGACTGGAAAAAAGCCCTACGTTTTGCAAACCCCAAACAGAAAGACATTTATGAAGGATACTATACGCAGGTAAAACAACGAGTTCATAGACAGATTCAGACCTATGCCTATGACTGCGCCATAGAAATGGCCGTTGATCCCCATGCCGACCGGAAACAGCTTGACCTGGAATTGGAGCAATATACGGCGTCCTGCGAAACATGGAAGGAGAACCGAGCGGATGGTAGCAGAAGGGCGAAAGCGGAACAGAACGAAGCTTCTTTTCTGCGTGCTGTGCAGTATCTGGAACCCGGCGATGTAACGGAATCGGGCTTCAAAACAGCGGCGGAAATGTTTCAGGATATAGGTGATAATGCGTCGGAAACAAGGGCAAGAGAATGCCTCATATTGGCAGAACAAGCTTTGCAGAAAGGCATTTACCAGCAAGCGGAAAAGCAAAGTGAAAGGGCTGTTGGAGCGTATCAATTAGACCGTATAGCCGAACTCTTTCTGACAATTCCTGATTACAAAGATGCAAAAGAACGAGCGAAAGATTGCCATCAGCGTGCTGAATCCAAAAGAGAATCATTGTATAATGACACGATCGAAATAATACAGAAAGCAGGAGATGAAAGCACCAAGTGGAAAAAAGTACAGGATTGGCTGAATTTGCCAGATTTGGACGATTATCGGGATGTACCTACCCTGCGCGTCAAAGCAGCGCAGCGCTATAAAGAGTGCGTTGAAGCCGAGAAAGAAGAACGGCATAGAAAACAGCAGCAACAGGCTGCTGCATTGGAAAGAGCTAAGCCCAAAATAATCTTTGCCTGCCTCGCAGCCTTACTGATTGTTGCGGCGGTGATCGTAACGATTAGGGTGATTATTCCCGGACATAATTATCGGAATGCGATTGCACTACGACAAGAAGGGAGATACGAAGAAGCAATAACGTTGTTAAGCACACTTGGCGATTATTCTGATTCAGCTGCACAGATCACTGAAACAAGATACCAGCAGGCAAAAGCATTAAATGCTAAGGGAGACTACACTGGAGCGTTTGCACTATTACGCAACATCAGGGACTATAAAGATGTTGCAAGTCTCCTGGTGAATGATCATAATCTTTCTGTAGCAGCAAAAGAAGCGATCAATTTGGGGTATAGCGTAGGTGATTATGTGACTTTTGGTCATTACCCACAGACAAGAGAAGGCAACGATAGTACGCCGATCGAGTGGCTTGTACTGGACAGGGGCTTACATAAAGCCCTTTTGATCAGCAGGTATGCTTTGGATGCAAAACCTTATAATATAGACGATAAGAATACTACATGGGAAAAGAGTACATTGCGGGCATGGCTGAATGATACATTTATGAACAAAGCTTTCACCGAGCAAGAACAAACCGGAATCCTACTAACGAACGTAGACAACAGTATTAGTCAAGGATATTGGACTACAAGCAATGAGAATCACACGCAAGACAGGATCTTTTTGCTGAGCTACACAGAAGCGAGCAAGTACATGGACTTCTCTCATAGTGGTGATGGAATAAATTCAAAATCTCAGGTGGTGCCAACGGCTTATGCGCTGCTGGAAGGTGCTTCTTCATCCAACGATAGCAAGACCGCAAATGGTGCTGCGGTAGGGCGGTGGTGGCTTCGGTCGCCTGGACGCAATCAGAGCATCGCCATGTATGTGGACTACGACGGCTCTTTCAGCAGCCGTAGTGTCAGCAATTCGTCTGTTTGTGTTCGTCCCGCTTTGTGGATTGATATTGATCTGGTAGCTGATATTTTCTGAACTATAATAGTAAAAGGTACAATGCCAAAGTCTCTATTGGTTCGTTAATCAAATTACAAGCAGTTCATTTCATAAAAGGATTGTCGGGTATATGAATGCACAGTCATAAAAGGAGGCACACAAATGTCAAAATTCGCCATTGCCTGCCCGGTATGCGGCAAGTATGCCGAAGGGAAAACCGGTTTCTTTGCAAGCAAGAAAATACAATGCACCTGCGGGAATGTGATTGACGTGCGCACGGACAAGTTAGCGGCGCGGCAATGTCCGCATTGCGGGAATCAGATCGTGTTCGATCAGACCAAGGGCACCGACGCGGTGTGCCCGGTGTGCCATGAAAAGGTGAACACCCTGGCGGAACAGCAGAATGTGCATATGTTCAGCTGCCGTCAGTGCGGTGTGCGGCTGGCCACCACCAGCAGCGCGGCTGCCTATATCTGCCCGGTGTGCGACTGCGAAAACGACGTGCAAGAGCGGCTCATGTCCGAAAAGATCAAGAAGGACGGGCTGGCCAGTATCATCAAATACGAGGGTGACAACAGCATTTTCATCTGGAAGCATCCCATCGAGGACTTCAATTATGGCTCCCAGCTTATCGTGCATGAAAGCCAGGAGGCCGTGTTCTTCAAGGACGGGCAGGCACTGGATCTGTTCGGTCCGGGCCGCTATACCCTGGAAACCCAGCAGCTTCCCCTGCTGGAAAAAGCTTATAAGCTGCCCACTGACACCGAGGGCACCTTCCACAGCGAAGTGTACTTCATCAACAAAACCGTGCAGATGGGCATGAAATGGGGCACGCCGGAAAAGGTGCGCTTCATCGATCCGCTGACGGGCACGCCCTTGCAGCTTGGCGCGTCCGGCGAAATGAACGTGCAGGTCAGC
>JAFXMP010000141.1 GCA_017530275.1 Clostridia bacterium
CAGAGGAGCCCGTCACCATCACCATCTGGGGTTCCGACCGTGAAAACATGCCCTTCCGCAATGGGCTGATGACCATTGAAATGCTCAAGGAAAAGCTGGGCATCAACATCGAAATCATCTCCGCCCCCACCGAGAACCTGGCGGAAAAATACGGCCTGCTGATGGCGAGCGGCGATCTCCCCACCATCGTGCAGTACAAGGCCAAGGATCTGCTGCTGTACAAGGACGCCTGGCAGCCGCTGAACGACATGATCAATGAAACCGACACCCCCAACCTGTGGAAGGTGTACAGCGATCCCGAAATCCGCCGCAAGGTCAGCGACGCGGACGGCAACATGCGCTTCATCGGCCAGCGCACGGCCATCACCGCGGGCAAGCTGTACTTCTACCGTCAGGACTGGCTGGACAAGCTGGGCCTGGAAACGCCAAAGACCGTGGAAGACCTGTATAACGTGTTCGTCGCCATCCGGGACGGCGATCCCAACGGCAACGGAGAAAAGGATGAAATCGCCTTCTCCGTGCGCAAGAACGGCAGCAACAACCGCGGCAACGTGATCCCCTTCGTGAACAACTGGGGCATTGCGGAAACCTTCTTTGCCGAGGACGGCCAGGTGAAGTTCGGCGCGACCGATCCCCGCATGAAGGACGCGCTGGAATGGCTGCATCGCTGCTATGAAGAAAAGCTGCTGGATCAGGAATACTTGACTCGCGACAAGACGGCCTGGTACAGCGAATGGACCAACAACCAGGTGTTCATGAGCTATGACTGGAGCGCGTACATCGACAACGTGAGCAATCTGTTCAAGGGTCAGGAGAGCGACGTGCACATCGTCGGCGCGGTTCCTCCCGAAGGCCCCACCGGCATCAGCGAGACCCGCGATCAGCTGCAGCCCATCACCGTGGACGAAGACTGGAACGCCGGCATCTATGTGGGCGCCAGCGCCGAGCAGAAAGCCGCGGCAATGAAGCTGTTTGATTACCTCTACAGCGAGGAAGGCATGATCCTGCTGAACTTCGGCGTCGAAGGCGAGCATTTCAATGTGATCGACGGCGACTATGTGTATTCCGATCTCATCATGAACAACCCCGACGGCCTTTCTCCCCAGGATGCCCTGCGCACCTTCGGCATTCAGAGCATGCTGACCCTGCTGCAGGACGCCCGGTATGAGCGCGCCTTCGTCAGCGACGAAGTCAACCGCATCCGCGACATCTACGAGCAGGAAGGCCACATCGGCCCCGCCTTCCCGACGCTGGCCTTCACCAACGACGAGCAGAGCGTGATCAACGAAAAATACACGGAAATCGAAACCTACGTAAATGAAATGATCGATAAATTCATCATGGGCGTAGAGCCCCTGGATCACTTCGACGTCTACGTGGCGCAGGTGGAAAGCATGGGCCTTCAGGACGTGCTGAAGGTTTACCAGGACGCTTATGACCGGTATATGAAGTAATCATCCATTCCAGCTGTCAGAGGAGAGGGCGCCGCCCTCTCCTCTGGCCATAAAAGACTATCAGCCGGGACAGCCGATCCCATGGCTTTGTTCCCGGGAAGGAGGAAACGGGCATGTCCAGCCGATTGCGCCGCCTTGGCATCTCCATCTGGCAGGCTCGGTATATCTATCTTCTGCTGATTCCCGGCATCGTCTATTTCGCCGTGTTCCATTACGCGCCAATGAGCGGGCTGGTGCTCGCTTTCAAAAAATACAACGCCAAGCTGGGGATTTGGGGCAGCCAATGGGTCGGCATGGCGAACTTCCAGCGGATCTTCACCACGCCCGCCGCCGTGACCGCCATCCGCAATACGCTGGAAATCAATTTTTCCAGGCTCCTGTTCCAGTTTCCCGTTCCGATCCTGCTGGCGCTGCTCATCAATGAAATGCGGGGCACAAAGATCAAGCGGGTGTATCAGACCGTGTACACCTTTCCGCATTTCCTGTCCTGGGTGGTGGTATCCGCCATCATTTCCAATTTCTTCGCGAATAACGGCATGATCAACACGATCATCGCCTCCACGGGCGGCGAGAGGATCAGCTTTCTGTCGAACGCCGCGCTGTTCCGCCCGCTGCTTTATTTCACCCATAACCTCAAAGAAATGGGCTGGAGCTCGATCATCTATATCGCGGCGATCACGGCCATTGATCCGACGCTCTACGAAGCCGCCACCATGGACGGCGCGGGGCGGCTGCAGCAGGCCTGGCACGTGACGCTGCCCTGTATCCGGGCCACCATCATCACCTTATTCATTCTCCAGGTCGGCCGCGTCATGAACTCCGGGTTCGAGCAAATCTTCTATATGCAGAACCCGAGCGTGAAGGGCGTCAGCGAAATCCTGGATACCTATATATACAGCATCACCTTTAACGCCGTTCCCAGCTATGGCTTCTCCACGGCGGTGGGCATGTTCAAATCCGTCATCAACCTGATTATGCTGGTCAGCGCCAATTACATCATCAAGCTCTTGGGCGGCAACGGCCTGCTGGGCTGAAAGGAAGGAGGAGAAAAGAATGCATACTTCCTTGCCGCAAAAGACGCTGAGCGCCGCGCCGAAACGGAAAAAATGGACCAAGGGCGATTACGCGGTCTTTATCATCCTCACGCTGACGGCGCTGCTGATCCTGATGCCTTTCTATAACGCCGTGGTGATTTCTCTGGAGACCAACCGGGCCTACGCGCTGCATCCCGTTTCCCTGTACCCGGCGGAGTTTTCCCTGAAAAACTACCAGTACCTGATCGACAAGGGGCAGCTGAGCATCGGCTTTCAGAATACGATCCTGATCACCATCTCGGGCACCGTATTGAGCATGGCGGCTTCCGTCATGATGGCCTACGCTTTCTCGCGCAAATTTCCGGGAAAAAAGCTGCTCTTCCTGCTGATGATGTTCACCATGTTCTTTTCCGGGGGCATGATCCCCACCTACCTGCAAATGAAAGCGCTGAAGCTGATCGATTCCCGGTGGGGCATCATCCTGTTCGTGGGCGTTTCCACCTACAACATCGTCATCCTGAAAAGCGGCTTCGAGCAGACGCCCGTCGATCTGGAGGACGCGGCGAAAATCGACGGGGCCAACGATCTTGTGATTTTCTTCCGCGTGATGCTGCCGCTGCAGGGGCCGCTGCTGGCCACCTTTACGCTGTTCACCGCCGTTGCCTACTGGAATGAATGGTTCTGGAGCATGCTGCTGATCAACTCCTCCGGGAAAATGACGCTGCAGACCGTGCTTCGCTCCATCGTGGCGGAGGCGGCCGCCGCGGCCGACGTATCCACCGGGGAAGCCGACCTGGACGTGTTTTCCCAGGGGGTCAAGATGGCGGCCGTGATGATGGCGATGGTGCCCATCATGTGCTTCTATCCGTTCCTGCAAAAGTATTTCGTCAAAGGAGTCATGGTGGGCTCCGTGAAAATGTAAACCGGCGGCGGGCAAGCCGTTGGAAATATATCATTGGAAAGGGGTTGCTTTCATGAAAAAATGGCTGGCTTTGTTCCTCGCGCTCCTGATGGTGGTTCCCTTCGTATCCGCGCTCGCGGAATATGAAGAGCACATCTCCTTCACCATCAACTCCACCCACTCCAATTCCTCCATGGATTATAACAGCGACGGCATGTACAAGTACATCTCCGAAATGTTCAATTTCGATTACGAGGTGTATCCCGTTTCCAAGGACAGCCAGAGCGAAAAGATCCGCACCTGGATCAACGGCGGCACCATGCCGGACATCGTATCCTGGCGCA
>JAFXMP010000142.1 GCA_017530275.1 Clostridia bacterium
CACCCTGCATCCCGACAACATGGCCGCCGGCCCCGCCTCCTACGGCATGACCGACACCATGGGCCGCATGCACAGCGACGCCCAGTTCGCGGGCTCCTCCTCCGTGCCTGCCCACGTGGAAATGATGGGCTTCTTAGGCGCTGGCAACAACCCCATGGTGGGCATGACCGTGGCCGTAGCCGTGGCTGTTCAGCAGGCAATGGCCAAATAATTCTTTACAAACGCATGGCTCCCGAGGGCGACTTCGGGAGCGCTTTTTCTTACAGAGTGGAGAGTTAAGAGTTGAGAGTTGAGATGAAATATTGTTTATCCCAAGAGAACCTCATTGATTGACTTTATAAATCTCAACTCTCCGCTCTCAACTCTCAACTCTGATCCGGAGGTTCGTATGGATCACGCTGAAGAAGCAAAGCGTCTTTTCCTGGAAGGCTACAACTGCGCCCAGGCCGTGTTCTGCGCCTTCCGGGACCTGACCAGGATGGATTTGGACGCGGCAGCGCGGATGGCCTCCTCCTTCGGCGGGGGCATGGGCAGGCTGCGGGAGGTGTGCGGCACGGTCAGCGGGGCGCTGCTGGCCCTGGGTATCCTGCGGGGCTATGCCGATCCCAAAGACCCGGAGCAGAAAAAGGCCCATTACGCCCTGGTGCAGGAATACGCCCGGCGCTTCAAGGAAAAGAATGAAACCATCGTCTGTCGGGAACTGCTGAAAAACGTGCCGGTCTCCCCCGGCGGCACGCCGGAAGAAAGAACGCCGGATTTTTACGCCCGCCGCCCCTGCCTGCATCTGGCGGGAGAAGCCGCCGCCATTCTGGATGAAATGCTGGCGGAAACACAAGATAAAAAGAGTTGAGAGTTCAGCGTTGGGAGTTGAGATGATATTGTCTGTGCACCACGTAATCCTCATTGAACGGCTAAATTTATCTCAACTCTCCGCTCTCAGCTCTCAACTCTCTGTTCTTCCCAATGAATGATCGCTTATAAGGAGGAAAAATCATGATCCGTCACATCGTACTGTTCAAAATCAAGGATGAATACAAAGAGGAAATCCCCCAACTGGTCAAGAATTTCTATGGCATGAAGGGGAAAATCGAAGGCATGCTCGATCTGGAAGCCGGACAGGACGTGCTGCACAGCGAGCGCTCCTACGATCTGGCGCTGATCACCGTGTTTGACAGCATGGAATCCTTCCGGGCGTATCAGACCCATCCGGTGCATCTGCCGGTCAAAAAGCGGATGCATGAGGTGCGCAGCGCGTCGGTGGCCTGCGATTTTGAGTTCTGATCCCCCTGGACAGACAGGCGTTTGACAATCCGGCATCACGTGAATATAATGGAACGGCAGCCGGAAGATGTATTTTTGAACATTTTTTGGCTATCTTCACTGTGGCGGCAAAGCCGCTTTACAGCATCAAAAGTCAGATATTTCCAGAAGAACTACCGGAGGGAAATCGTTGAAAAGAAAAACGCGGCTGCGCAAACGGGATGTCCTCGTCATCACGGGGGCCGTGCTGTTGGCCCTGGCGGGGCTGTACCTGGGCGCGCAATGGCTGGAGAATCAAAATGCGAACCCTGAACCCCGCGGTGATTATCGCCTCCGGTATAAGGATGAACAGCGGACTGTCAACGGCCAAACCTACCGGCTGCGGAAGAACCTGACCACGATCCTCTTGATAGGCGTCGATCAGGACGCGGATTCGGAAGAATCGCCCGCTTATCGGAAATATGTAAGCGGCGGGCAGGCGGATTTCCTTCGGCTGCTGGTGATCGATCCGCTGGATAAGACCATCGCCCAGATCGAGATCGACCGCGATACCATGACCCCCATTACCGTGCTGGGCACGCTGGGCGGCAAGGTAGGCTACCGGACCGCGCAAATCTGCCTTTCCCACAGCTTCGGCGATGGGCAGGAGCAAAGCTGTGGTTTCACGGTAGAAGCGGCGTCCCATTTGCTGGGCGATATGCCCATTGCCTGCTATGCCGCCATGAACCTGGACGGGATACCGGAAATCAACGATCGATTGGGCGGCGTGACGGTGACGCTGGAGGATGACTTTTCCCAAATCGATCCGGCCATGACCAAGGGGACGACCCTGACCCTGGCGGGCGAACAGGCGGAAATCTTTGTACGCACCCGGGAGAACGTGGGAAGGGGAACAAACGAGGAACGCATGGCGCGGCAGCGGCAGTACGTGGATCAAATGACGGAATTGTTAAGCTCCAGAATCCACGAGAGCAGCGATTTCATCGGCGCCCTGTTCGACGCCCTTTCCCCTTATCTGTGCACGAACATGAGCCGCGCCCGGATGGTGAACGAAGCCTGGGCAGCCAAGGATTATACCCGGCTCCCCTTGGTAACGGTCAGCGGCGTTCATCAAGTTGGCAGCGATGGGTATATGCAGTTTCTGCCCGACGAAGAAGCGCTGCAGCAAGTGATCCTGGACGTGTTCTATCAGAAAGTGGATTAAAGTCTGGAGCGGGATTCGCGATAAGCGGGGAAAGCAGTACCGCCCGCCAGTATGGAAGGAGAAAATGCATGAAAAATCTGATGCGCCTCATGATCGCTTTGGTCCTATGCCTGTCCGCCGTCTCCGCTTTCGCCGCCGAAAGCCCCAACGCGATGAAGAATATCCTGAAAGACGTAACAGCGGAAGGCGCGGCTGTTGTGACGGACGAAGCGGCGTTAGCCAAAACGATTGCGTTCGCCAATGAACAGCTGAACGCCATGGCTGCTACGCTTTCCGAAGAAACAGGCAATAAGGCTTACTATACGGAAAATGCTTCGGTACAGTTCAAGGCCAGTGAAAGCGCGGCGGCGGAAGGAAAGCAGAATCCCCTCAAAGACGCTGTGAAGGTTGAAAATTTGGCTATCGTTCCCATGCGCCTTACCCATGTGATCCCCAGGAAGAACGAGGTCACGATCACGCTCAAAGACGCGCCTGCCGCTGTCAAGGGTTTGGCGCTGAACGAGAATGAAGAAATCATTGCGCTGTTCACCTATGAAAAATACCGCATGACGTATTACAGCGTGATTCAATTCATCGAAATGAAGGATGCTGCAGGCAACGCGGTCTATGTGCTTGTCATCCCCGGCGATATCGCTTTGGATGCCGTCAATTGCATAGCCACCGTCAACTTTGAGAAGGTTACCAGGAACACGTAAGACAGCTTTTTGGAAAACGCCGGGGGATGGGATTGGGAGTCCGCATCCGTCCCACGTTCTTTCATATAGCCGCCCAACATGAGCTGAGATCGGAGACAGGAACATGTCAGAACAACTTAAGACGCGGAACAGTATTGTGCCGTCTGCGGCCCCGGCCCAACAGCAGCAATCCGATGAAGTGATCACCATCGACCTGGTGGACCTGTTTTACCGGCTGCTGTCCAGTTGGAAGATGATCCTATGCATGGCATTGGTTTTTGCCGCCGTGGTCGGAGTTTATACGTTTTATTTTGTTACGCCGCTGTACCGCGCCACTTCCATCATCTACGTGCTGAGCCCTGAGTCCGTCGTCAATTTGTCGTCCCTGCAGCTGGGCAACGCTTTGGCCAGCGACTACATCAAGGTTTTTGATATGTGGGAGGTGCATGAAGAGGTCATATCCAATCTGGGCCTGGACTATTCCTATACCCAAATGCAGAATATGCTTTCCGTAACGAATACTGCCGGCACCCGTATGCTGGATATTTCCTTCACTTCTTCTTCTCCGTCGGAAGCTGCCGCGGCGGCCAATGAATACGCTAAGGTAGCCAGCGAATACATTCATGAAACCATGTCCGTGGATAAACCCAATATCATGTCCGTGGCTTTGGAACCTGCCAATCCCATCAGCCCAAATTGGATCAGGAATATTGCCCTGGGCTTCATTTTAGGCGCGCTGACAGCCGTCAATATCGTCGTTTTTCGCTTTCTGATGGATGATAAGCTGAAAACCGCGGAGGACATCCGTCAGTACGCCGGTCTCGCCACGCTGGCCGTGGTGCCCACTGAGGAAACCGAAGAGATGAGTATCAAAAAGCATAGCAAAAAGAAGCGGGGGAGGAAAACATGAAGCGCCTGTCCATCAATCAGTTTTCTCCTTTGAGCTATGCCGGGGCGGAAGCAGTGAACATGCTGTGCACCAACCTGTCTTTCTCCGGTGAAAACGTAAAGAAAATCTTGATGACCAGTTGCCACGCGTCCGAGGGGAAAAGCTATCTGGCCATGAACACTATGCGTACCATGGCAAAATTAGGCAAAAGGGTGGTGCTGGTGGACGCCGACCTGCGCAGGTCCGTGATCGCGCAGCAATATGCCCTCCAATTTGACGGGGAAGAGCAGGCCGTGGGCCTGTCCCATTTTCTGGCAGGCATGGCGGACGAGGACCAGGTGATTTTTGAAACGAATCTTTCCGGCGCGTATATGGTGCCCGTGGGAAGAAAGGTTTCCAATTCCCTGCCGCTGCTGAATTCTCAGCGCTTCCAGCGCCTGCTGGACGATCTGGCCGGGCAATTTGATTATGTGATCATCGACGCGCCGCCCATTGGCATAGTCATTGACGCTGCCCAGATTGCCAAATTCTGCGACGGTACGGTGCTGGTGGTCGGTTACAATGCTGTGCGGCGTCAGGAACTGATCGACGCCAGGGATCAAATCGCACAAACCGGGTGCCCCATTTTAGGCGCTGTGATGAATATGACGGAGTATGACAGTTACCTGAGCAAAAAATATTCCTATAAATCCTACTATGCCCATTATGGCTACTATACGAATACCGAAGGTTCCAGGAAGAAATGATCCTGGAGCCGAAAACGAAAAGAAGGCCGCGGCTTTTCCATGATATGAAGGGAAACGCATCGCGGCCTTCTTTTTTGCCCTGTGTCCGGCAGACAAAAAACACGCTTTCATTTCTTGAAAGCGTGCAGGAAGAGGCGCCATCCGGATTCGGACCGGAGCATAAAGGTTTTGCAGACCTTCGCCTTACCACTTGGCTATGGCGCCGGAAAAAATGGAGCGGTAGACGAGGCTCGGACTCGCGACCTCCACCTTGGCAAGGTGGCGCTCTACCAACTGAGCTACTACCGCATAAAGGTGCCTTGGGGCGGAATTGAACCACCGACACTGTGATTTTCAGTCACATGCTCTACCGACTGAGCTACCAAGGCAAATATGGCGACCCGGAAGGGGCTCGAACCCTCGACCTCCAGCGTGACAGGCTGGCATTCTAAACCGACTGAACTACCGGGCCGTGTTATGGTGGGAACAACAGGGCTCGAACCTGTGACCCTTTGCTTGTAAGGCAAATGCTCTCCCAGCTGAGCTATGCTCCCCCAACCCGCCGCGTTCCCGCGCGGCACGTGTAATATAATAACCGATAACAGGCAGTTTGTCAATAGTTTTTTTCTGTTTTTTTGCTTTTAGTAAATTCCCAAAGTAAATTCCACAGTGGAAGTAAGAAATGGAATTTACCTTGGGAATTCACTAATCTCGAAAAACACCCTTTCGCTTGGGTCTGTTTAGGTTACCTAAATTTCCCCAGCGATGAAAAATGGAATTTTTATCCGCTACCCCCTTGACTTTTCATAGCTGGTTTCCTTTTACCGAATCATCGCTCTTACAGCTTCCCGTACAGCGGGCCGTAATGCTTGCAGGCGGCGTAGTCGGCGGCCTGGGTGTCCTGGGTGCCGAAGGCGGCCCAGGAATGGGGCCGGTACACCTTTTCGGGGGCCACGTTGTGCATGGTGATAGGGATGCGGAGCATGGAGGCCAGGGTGATCAGTTCCGCGCCCACGTGGCCGTACACGGTCACGCCATGGTTAGCGCCCCAGTTGGCCATGACGGAATACACGTCCCGGAACGCGCCTTCGCCGGTGAGCCGGGGCGCGAACCAGGTAGTGGGCCAGGTGGGGTCGGTACGCTGATCCAGGATATCGTGCACGTGATCGGGCAGCAGGACGGTGGTTCCTTCGGCGATCTGCATGACCAGGCCCACGCCCTCCACGATGTTCAGGCGCAGCATGGTCACAGGCATTTCAGCCTGGGTTTTGAAATGGCTGGAGAAGCCGCCGCCCCGGAAATACTGATAGTTGGCCCGGCACCAGTCGGTGGCTTTCAGGCAGGCGTCCATATCCTTCTTGGTCATTTCCCAGAAGGGCTTCATTTTGCCCCCCGCAGCGCCTGTGCAGTCCAGGGCGGTAGCGCCGGAATTGATCAGATGGATGAAGCCGTTTTCCGCCGCGCCTTCAGCCTGCCAGCCGGTGACGCGCTTCACCGCCTCGGGGCTCCAATAGGTGCGCACGTCGTGGAAGCAGGGGGCGGTGTTGGAAACCAACGTGCCCAGCAGCATGGAAACGCCGTTCATGGTGTCGTTTTCCGTGGCGAAGGCCGTGGGCTGCTTGGGGCCGTTCCAGTCGAAGGTGGAGGCCATGATAGCTTCGGTAAAATCGCCGTTGGGCAGCCAGTCCGTCCACTGGCGCTGACCCTGGAAGCCGCCCGCCACGGCGTTTTTGCCCAGGGCTTCCTCATGCCAGCCCAGCTTGTCCAAAGCGGGATTGCCAAAGAGGATGTCCTTGACGATGCAGGTGAGCTTAGCGATAAATTCCCAATCCTGATCCGGGGGGATGTGCTTGCTGCGGGTGACGATTTTGGGCAGTTCTTTGCCCGCGTTGCAATCGAAGCCCTCTTTGCAGTTCTTCTTGATCCAGGTCAAAGCCTTTTTGTATTCCTTGGGATCGTAGATTTCCAGGGTGATGCGGCGCAGCAGCTCCGTCATATCCACCCATTCCGCCCGGATACCCAGGTATTTCTGCATCACCTGGGTATCGCAGAAGGAGCCCATGATACCCATAGCCACCCCGCCAATGTTGACGTAGGCTTTGTTCTTCATCCAGCCCACGGCTACGGCGCAGCGGGCAAACAGCAAAATCTTTTCCTTCACGTCGTCGGGCACGGTTCTGTCCCCAATATCCTGCACGTCGTGGCCATAAATGGAGAAGGCGGGCAGGCCCTTCTGGGCGTAGGCGGCCAGGACGGCGGCCAGATAGACAGCGCCGGGGCGCTCGGTGCCGTTGAAGCCCCATACCGCTTTCACGGTGGTGGGATTCATATCGAAGGTTTCCATACCGTAGCACCAGCAGGGGGTCACGGTGAGGGTCGCCACTACGTTCTGGGTGGAGAAGAATTCCTCGCATTTGGCGCTTTCCGCTCCGCCGCCGATGGTACAGGGGGAAATCACCGCCTGAACGGGCGTGCCGTCCGGGTAGCGCAGGGTTTCGATCAGTTCCTTGGCGGCGGTTGCCAGACCCATGGTCTGGTCCTCCAGGCTCTCCCGGATGCCGCCCCAGCGGCCGTCGATGACGGGCCGAATGCCGATTTTGGGATACATCATGTTGGTTCCTCCTCACATTAGTATAAAGTGATGAACATTATTATCTAAGAAAAGGATTAGATGGCTGAGCGCCTTGATCTTCCCAATCCAGTGCAGCGACAGCATGGTTTTCATCCTTGAACGAAAAAGCCATAACAGAATCATACCACAAAAGCGTTCTATGCGCAACGGAAACTGTTTATCTGCAATAAATCAATCGGAAACAAAATGCAGCCGTCTCACACAAGCATGAGGCGGCTGCTTCATTATCCATTTGTTTCTGGGTTGGCGCACATTGATTCGATCCATTCTCTCCGCTGGATAGCAAGAAGCCAATCTTTCGGGATTGTACCATATCCATAGAAGAGACCGGCCAACCCGCCTGCGATAGCGCCAACCGTATCGCTGTCGTTCAAACTGCACAGGACAGCCCAAAGCATCCCCGATAACGACACCCATCACGCCATCTTTCCAAATATTCTTCACCGGTTCATTCCTCCTTTGAGGACTTCATCTTTCTGCTTTTCTTGATTTGAAGTCCACTTCGATCTCTTCTTTCCATTCCCGCCCTACAGGAGCGCAGGCACGCATAGAACTCATGGCCTTACTGAGAACGCGATAGTTCAGTTGCTGCCCCTTTGCATCGTTATGAAAAGTTACGGCGCGCTCTTCTTCGATTCCGAAATGAGCGGCTGTTTCAACGGCGTCAATGTTTGCGCCCAGGAAAAGGAACTCCCAACCATACTTTTCTTTCTGCCGCTTCACCATGGCCTTTACCTGATCGCTGGAATACTTATGAGAAGCGTTTTCCATACCATCCGTAGTGATAACAAATATCGTGTGTTCAGGAACATCCTCCTCACGGGCATATTTGTGGACATTCCCAATGTGATGGATAGCCCCGCCGATGGCGTCGATCAGGGCCGTGCAGCCGCCGACGAAGTATTGGCGATCGGTCAAAGGCTCCACCTTGGCGATATCCACCCGGTCATGGATCACGGTGCTGTCATCGGAGAAAAGAACGGTGGAGACCAGCGCTTCCCCTTCTTCCTTCCTTTGACGTTCGACCATGCTGTTGAAGCCGCCGATGGTGTCCGCTTCCAGCCCCGACATCGATCCGCTTTTATCCAGGATAAACACCATTTCCGTCAGATTCTTTTTCATCAAAATCCCTCCCTTTGCTTTTTCGCAGGTTTCATCCTGCAACTGGATTGTAGCAAAGTGGGAGGGCGGCTGGGTCGCCTGACAAGCGACAAATGATATACAGTTTACAGGACCGATCCCAGGAGCTTCTGATCGAAAGCGAACAGCGCCTGATTGATCTCGAAAATATCATAATTGCCCTGGGCGATGAAGTATTCCACGATCAGATCGAATTTGCTGCTGTGGGAGAAAGAATAACCGGCTTTCGTCAGCATTTCTCTGATTTCCTCCAGGGGAAGGCACAGCGCGACGGCCAGGGCTACCACCGTCGTTTTCCCGGGCTTGTAGTCCGCCTGATTCTTGATCTTATTGAACAGTTTCCGGTCGATGTTGGCTTTTTTGTAGCACTCCGCGTCCGTCATGTGCCTTTCGTCGATCTTCCGCAGCAGCATATCCCGGAATCCTTCATCCAGCTGACCTAAATAATCGTCTAAGCTGGGAGCTGAGGCGTACGCTTCTTCATAGGGAGCCGCGTCCGGTACGGATTCTTTTTCTTTTGGCTTTTTCTTGATAAAGGAAGGCCATTTTGCCGCACTTTTGGGTCTGGCAAGCTCAGCGTCGGCAGGAGCTATGGATGGCATGATATTATCTGCCCGGCGCAGGCTTTCCATTCTTTCATAATCCGGTCCGATGTAAGCGTCATCGATGTACGCCTGGATGTTGGCGTACAGTTTTTGACTGACGGTGAAGGCGCTGCGATCAAAAACCACCAGGTAAACCATCATATCATGATGCAAAACAAAGTCGCGAATGGCGTCTGTCGCTACCTTGATGGCCTGATCCTTGGGGTAGCCGTAGGCTCCGGCGGAAATCAGGGGGAAGGCCACAGATTCGCATTTGTATTCTGCCGCCAATTCAAGGGAAGCCTGATAACAGGATTCCAGCAGCTTTTCTTCGCCGTACCGCCCGCCATGCCAGACAGGGCCGACGGTATGGATCACATATGCGCAGGGAAGCCTGTACCCTTTTGTGATCTTGGCCGAACCCGTATCACATCCGCCCAGGGCGCGGCATTCTTCCAGCAATTCCGGCCCCGCCGCGCGGTGAATGGCGCCGTCCACCCCGCCGCCTCCCAGCAAGGAATTGTTGGCTGCATTAACGATGGCGTCCACCTTCATTTTTGTTATGTCGTTTCTGACGATTTCAAAAGGCAATGATCTCTCCTCCCCCTATTTTCCTTGTTACCGTTCTTTATATCATTCCATACGGCACCGGTTTGCCATACCGGTTTGCCGGGCTGCCTGTAATGATCAGGCGCAGGGCGTTTCGCTTTTGGTTCAGCAATTCCTTGGGAATGCGGATGCGATGAGGATTCCAGAAGGATACCCCGCAGAACGTATCGTTCACATACAATTCCGCCATTTCCTGGGCACGGAAAGTCAGCAGCAGGTCAAGGGGACTCTCCGGCAGGGCGGCAGTGTAGACTTTTTGGAAAGCAGCCGCATCTTCTTTGGCGAGGGTAAAGGCGGGAGATACGGAAGGGATGCTTTCTTTTTCGGGCAGCGCTTCCCATTCCGCCGTATCTTCGCAGGCAAAGATCAGCAGGCTTTCCCGCCGTTCCAAACGCAGCGTGAAACGGGACCGGCAGGTGATCAGCCGCGCGGCCCGGCCCAGCCAAAGATCGTACTGGCAGAAAGGGCCGCATTCCGGCAGCACTGCTTCTGTTTGGATGGGCATTTCTCCTTCGTTCACCAGCAGCCAGCAGGCCCGGCCCGCCCGGGTAAAACGCGCACAGCGCAGCAGGGGCTGGGGCGGATCGCAGGCGATATCCGGCGCAACGTCCGCCGTATTGTGGGGCACGGCAGAAAACAGGCCCTCCGGTTCCAGTACTGCCCGGTATGTCCTTCCCCGGCACAGCAGCGCGCCTTGCTCTTCCCGGCATTCCGGCCATACGCTTTCCGGCAGGTATTGGAAACCCCGCTGGGTTTCAAACAGCGGCCGCGCTGTTTCAGGCCGCATATCCCGATTGCGGCACAGCAGGGCGATATCGGCATGCAGGTCCGCATCCGTCATCAGGCAGGAAAGCCGGGTCATATAATCCGCCCACAGCCGGTAATGGGGCCACCAGATGCTGCCCGGCCCCACATCCGGGGGGCGCTCCTGACAGCGCTTGCCCGCAAGGCTGTAATAGAAGGCGTGGGGGATGAACAGGTTCACGCCCCGCACCGCCAGCCAATCAATATACCATTTCATGTCTGAGCCGGTAAAGTGCCAGGGGTTGCCCTCCCGGTTGCAGGCCCCGAAGCATTCATTGCTGTTGCGGCGTCGGCCCATGAGCCGGGCGGCGTCTGCAGAGCATTTGCCCATCACGCTGTCCATGCCCGCCGTGCCGCCCGTTTCCGGGGCGACCCAGCGAAACACCAGGTCCTGGCCCGGCACATGGAAAAAACGCTGGGGCTCGATATCGTCGCTCTGGTGAGGATGCCCCATGAGCGCGATACCGTGGCTCTCGCACCAACGGGATAAAGGCGCGTAGTACACCTGCCCCTCCCGCGCCTGAATCAGGGCATGATACAGACGGGTATCGGCGTTTTCTTCCCCGGAAAACAGGGCGGAAAGGCGTGTCAGGTCTCCTCCTGAGGCGGTAAATACTTTGTGAAAATCCTTCGTCCAGGGAAACAAGCCGCGGGTGTTCCGGCCCAGGATACTGGGCTCGTCGGTAAAAAAACCGATCGCTGTGCTGCCGAAATAGGGCTTGAATTCCCTATAGTACGCCTCGTGGGTCAGCTCAATGAACCGTTTCACCGCTTCGGGATTCAGTATATCTGCGCTGCGGGGAGCGTTTTCTTCTCCATCGTCCTCGCCGCAGTGCAGGCCCCGGAGGGTGCCGAAGCTGAAACGCTCCACCAAAAAGCCGCCGTCGGTTTCACACAATACCCTGTCCCCGTTTTCCGGGCGTTTTGCCCATCCCAGGCCCCGGCTGGCAAGGTCCGGGTTTTCCCGCACGATTTTTCCCCCTGCCGAACCGGAAGGGTACATGCCCTCGTCGTACAGCACTACGCGCATTTGAAGCGCCGCCGCCGTTTCAATGGCGGTTCGCAGGTAGGCAAAAAAGGACGGGGACAGATAGTCGATATCTTCCCTTAAGCCCATGCGGGGATGCAGCACCGCGCCGTATACCCCATGATCCCGAAAATCCCTGAGCTGCCGCCGAAGTTCGCCATGATCCAGGTCCCCGTTCAGGAACCAGAAGGGCAAGGGCGTAAACTCTTTCGGCGGGTCATTCAGCAGCCGCAACAGTTCCATAGCGGTCCCTTTCCAAACAACTGATTGACGAAAGGGCTGTGACGCGACGCACAGCCCCTGCTTTCATAAAGAACGATTTATTTTTTCCAGGGCACGAAGTCCTGCACGGCGCCTAAACCGTCAACGTATGGGTTGAGGGTGAAAGCGGTGTCCTTCTGCACCATCTTCATCACCTTTTGGGCGTCTTCCCCTTCTACCAGTACGGGCTGATAGTTGTTTTCCGGCGAAGTGCCGCTGATGTGAATGGGCCATAAGGTCAGCTGATGGCCGGTATACTTGCCGTCTTCAAAATAAAGCGCGAATTGGGCGATGGTGCTCTGGATGCAGTGCACTTCCTCGTCCACGCCGGTATTGCCGCCGAAGGAGGAATTGCCCAGGGAAAAGATCTGCGTAACGCCGTCCACCACCCGAAGGCCCTGGGGCACATGGGGATGGTTGCCGATGATCAGGTTGGCCCCCAGATTTTTGAGCATGTTGCCGTATTTCTCATGGATGTTGCCGTGAATATCGTTATATTCCTTGCCGCAGTGCAGGGAAGCAACGATCACGTTGCAGTGGTTGTCTTTAAGGAATTGGAAAGCCTTTTCCAGGTCCTGGGGATGATCCTGGTGCCAATAGGGAAACACGCCCACAAACCCGACGCGCACGCCCTTCACGTCCACGAAACAGGCGTGATTGCCGTATTCCGTGGTGCCGCAATACGGCACGCCCACGGCGTCCAGCGCCGCGGTAGTGGTACGATAGCCTGCCGCGCCGAAATCGCCGGAATGGTTGTTGGCTAAGTTCGCAGCCTCGATGCTGCACGCGGGCAGCACTTGGGCAAAGGTTTCCGGCCCCCGGAAGCACAGGCGGCTGGTACTGACAGGCGCGCCGTCGTTGAGCACACACTCAAAATTGACCAGCGTGATATCGTCCGTGCCCACCAGGTTTTGCAGCTTTTCAAATGGATAACCAAAGCCGTACTGTTCGATATACCGCTGGAAAGCGTAGGATTGGGTACTCACCTTATCGTTGCTGCCGGGCATAAAATCCCCCGTGCAGGTCAGAGTGATAATCTGCGTTTCGCCCAAAGCTCCCAGGGGCAGAATCAGCAGCAGAATCACCGCCAGCAGGCGCGTCATATTCACTGTGCCTTCCTCCTTGATCTGATCCATTCACAGTCTATCATGAAGGAAAACAATTGTCAATTTCATTCCCCTGTTTCTGATGATTCTTGCCATTTGCTTTCCCGGAAAATGACCAAGGGAAACGCGAATCGGTTATTTATCGGATTGGTGTTTTTGTCGCTGTTCAGCGCCATAGCGGACCCTGGCATGGAGTGCCTCGATAATATGTCGCCGCTGTCTGAGGCAGGTCACGTCCTTTGCGGCATATTCGCCTACGCTTATCTGTTCCTGCGCAACAGTAACGGCGCCGTACTCCTTGTCTCATCCGCTGCCCGGGGACCGGTTCATCCGTTATATTGAGGGAAAAAGCAGGCATAAACCATGGGGAATACAAGGAAAAAACATCGTTCAAGGGTCTTTTCCTCTTGACCGATGTTTTTCTGTATAGTAGAATACACTTTGTCATGCGAAGCATGCAGGAAATATCCAAATGGATAGCCGAAGGAGCGACACTCTCAGGCGCCGTCAATGGCGGCGGGACTGTATGCGGATGACACTCTGGAGAAGCCCGGTAAGCGCCGGGGGCCGAAGGTGCAAAGCCCTGAAAGGGGCTAATCTCTCAGGCAAAAGGACAGAGGCGGCGATCCTTTTTCTTTGGATCAGCATCGTTTTGTCGCATTGGTTTGAGAGAGTTTCGCTTCGGCGGACTCTTGTTTTTTATTTTCTTTGAGAAAGGATCGTGCATCATGGACATCACCCAGAATATTGCTTCGATCAACGACGCGGTAAACGGCGTCGTATGGGGCGTACCCGCCCTGATCCTGCTCATCGGCACCGGCGTGCTGATGACGGTACTTACGAAGTTCTTCCAGTTCCGCCGCTTCGGCCACATGTGGAAAAACACTATTGGCGGGCTGTTCACCAACAAGAGCATCACAAAGAGCCAGGACAAGCATTCCATTTCCCAGTTCCAGTCCTTGTGCACCGCCCTGTCCGCCACCATCGGCACGGGCAATATCGCGGGCGTGGCCTACGCTATCACCATGGGCGGCCCCGGCGCGGTATTCTGGATGTGGATCGCCGCCATCGTGGGCATGATGACCAACTATTCCGAAAACGTGCTGGGCATCTTCTTCCGCCGCCGGAACGAAAGGGGCGAGTGGAGCGGCGGCGCGATGTACTACTTAAAAGACGGCGTGGGCAAGATGAAGTACGGCAAAGCAGCCGGCAAGGTGCTGGCCGTGCTGTTCTCCTTCTTCGCCGTGGTCGCTTCCTTCGGCATCGGCAACATGGGCCAGGTGGTGTCCATCACCGAGAGCATCAACACCCTGGTATCCGCCGAACCTACCACCGTGAACCTGTTCACCGCCCTGGTGATCATCGTGCTGGCTTCTCTGGTGATCCTGGGCGGCCTCAAGCGCATCGCCACCACCAATGAGCGCATCGTGCCTTTCATGGCCATCTTCTTCGTGATCGGCTCCATCTTCATCATCGGCATGAACATCGCCAAGGTGCCCGCCGCGTTTGGGGCCATCTTCGCGGGCGCGTTCAATTTCAAGTCCGCCGCTGGCGGCGTGGGCGGCGCGATCATCGCCAACGCCATGACCTGGGGCTTCAAGCGCGGCGTGTTCAGTAACGAAGCCGGCCTCGGTTCTTCTGTTATGGTGCACTCCGCTTCCAACGTGAAGGAACCGGTAGTCCAGGGCCTGTGGGGCATTTTTGAAGTGTTCGCCGATACCATCATCGTGTGCACCTGCACCGCCCTGGTGATCCTTACCTCCGGCGTGGTGGACATGGAAACCGGCGTGTCCCTCTCCGGCGCGTCTAAGCTGGGCCTGGCGACGGAGGCTTTCACCAAGAGCTTCGGCACCTTCGGCGGCGTGTTCCTGTCCGTGGCTGTGTGCCTGTTCGCTTTCACCACCATTTTAGGCTGGAGCTACTACGGCACCAAGGCTTGGGAATACCTGTTCGGCACCAAATCCACCCTGGTTTATAAAATCGCCTTCATCGCCATGGTTGCGGTAGGCGCGATTATCGACGTGTCCCTGGCCATCGACCTCTCCGACACCTTCAACGGCCTGATGGCCATCCCCAACCTCATCGGCATGGTGTGCTTAAGCGGCCTGGTGGTCAAGATCACCAAGAACTATTCCGACCGGAAGATCACCAAAAAACAACCCGACCTGGAGCCCATGTATTCCGCCTTCCCCGAGATTCAGGCGGAACAGGAAGCCAGGGAGGACTGATCTCCAGGAAGCATAAGGGGCTCTTGTATTCCTGAAGCAATCGATATATCAGAATCACGCAATCAGAGGCTGCCATGCGCGGCCTCTTTTTTTTGCAAAAAAAGAAAACCATTAAGGAAACTTAAAGCTTCGTATGGATAATGGGTACTGTCGAAGGGAACAAACCCTGCGGCAGAAGGAGGAAGAACATGAAAAAAGTCCCTGCCGCCGACGAGGATGCGGCGGAAAACAAATGACATGCTCGATGCAAAAGAACGAAATAAATATAAAAGCATATTGAAGGAGGAAAACCCCATGAAACGCAATTTCAAGAAAACGGCTCTTACTTCGGTCCTGACCCTTTCCCTGGTGACCGGTTCCCTGATGATCCCTGCCAGCGGCGCGCTGGCCGCCATGAATGGCGGGAGTGGCATGGGCATGATGAACGGTATGCAGAATACAGCCGTTGCCCTGGCCGATACAGCCAGCGAAATCGTATCCGGCACCACCACCAACAGCGCGGCGGACCTGGCCGCCGACACTGAAAACGCCGCAGTCATCACCGTGACGGAGGAGAACAGCCAGGTGACGATTTCCGAAAGCGGCACCTATATCGTTTCCGGTTCCGCCAGCGACGGCAATATCACCGTGAAAAAGGGAACTACCGGCGTGGTGCTGATCCTGGAGGATTTGAATCTGACCAGCACCACCGGCGCAACGGTATCCGTCAATAAGGACAGCGAAGTGCAGATCGTGGTAAGCGGCAGCGTGTCCCTCACCGACGCGGAAAACCCCGCCGATGAAACCTCCGAAGACACGGAAACAGCGGACGCCTACGACGGCGCGGCCATTAAAGTAAAATCCGGCTCCAGCGTGTACCTGACCGGCGACGGCGCCCTGACCGTGAACGGCAGCGCCAAGAACGGCATCAAAACCGGGGACGGCGCCACCTTGATCATCGACGGCGAGGACCTGACCGTGGACATCACCGCCGCTAACGACGGCATCAACGCCAGCTACGATCTGACTATCTTGAGCGGCGCCGTGACCATCAGCGCTGCCGACGACGCGCTCCACGCGGATCGCGTGCTCACCGTGGGCAGCGAGGACAGCACCGCATCCCCCATCGTCACCGTGAAAAGCAGCACGGAGGGTCTGGAGGGCACCGTGGTGAACATCCACAGCGGCACGGTCACCGTCAATTCCACCGACGACGCCATCAACGCCGCCAACAGCGACGGGACCTACGAAGGCGAACTGGCCTATTCCATCAACGTTACCGGCGGCAATGTGACTGTCAGCAGCAAATTCGACGGCCTGGATTCCAACGGCAACGTGAACCTGACCGGCGGCACCGTGACCATCGCAAGCAGCGCCCGGAACGGCGGCGACGCGGGCATCGACTACGACGGCAGCATGTATGTGAGCAGCGACGCCACGCTGAACAACAATAACGGCGTGGCAGGGCCGGATATGATGCGCGGTCAGATGGGCCAAATGGGGCAAACCGCCAACGGCCAGCAAATGACAGCCCCCGGCTTCCGTCAGAACGGCGAGGACAGACAGAACGGGCAGCAAGGAACTACTTCCGGCGTTGACGGCGTCAGCGGCGCTACCTCCGATGACCGGCAGCAAATGACGGTCCCTGATTTCAGCCAGAACGGACAAATTGACCAGGACGGCCAGAACAGCCAGCCTAACATTGACGGCCAGCATATGGCTCGGCCTGACATAGGGCAGAACGGTATGAACGGTCAAATGGCACAGCCCGAATTCGGTCAGAACGGCCGGATGGGCTTCCCCGGTCAGAACGGTCCAATGCAGCAGCAGGGCATGAACGGACAGTTTCACCGTGGCAGGGGCATCGGCAAATGATTCTGTTATGGAAGCGCTGTCTTGGTGAGATCAAGCGAAACGAGCAATTTCTCCTGTAATAAAATGGACGGTTCTGTGCCCAAAACCGCGCTTGCGGCAGTACGACACAGAACCGTCCCATTTTTGCCTTTTCTTCTTATAATTGGTCCATATTGGTACCGAACTGCATGATCTCCATGATCTTATAGCGTTCCATCTGCAAATGCTTCTTGCGTGTGAGCGCTTCCTCGATGGGGATTTCCACGATACCGCCCTCCTGGGTGGCAATGATGCAGTCGCCGCGGCCCTCCGTAAAAGCCTGCACCGCGTAGTAGCCCATGCGGGTGGCGGTTTCACGGTCGCGGCCGGTAGGCGCGCCGCCGCGCTGGATATGGCCGATGACGGTGATGGTGGGTTTCAGGCCGACCTCTTCTTTGATCTTCGCGCCCAGCTCGGTGGCTTTGCCCGCGCCTTCTGCCAGCACGATCATGAAGTGGGTGTAGCCCGCCAGGCGGGAGGCCCGGATGCGCTCCACCACGTCGTTTTCAAAGTCCAGCGGTTTTTCCGGCACCAGCACGGCGGTGGCGCCCACGGCGGTGCCCACGTACAGGGCCAGGAAGCCCGCGTTGCGGCCCATGACCTCCACGATGGAGCAGCGCTCATGGGACTGCATGGTGTCGCGCAGCTTGTCGATGCACTCGATAGCCGTATTGCAGGCGGAGTCAAAGCCGATGGTGTAGTTGGTGCAGCCCACGTCGTTGTCGATGGTGGCGGGGATGCCGACCACCGGCACGCCTAAGCGGCTCAGCTCCAGCGCGCCGCGGAAGGTACCGTCGCCGCCGATGGCCACTACGCCGTCCAGGCCCAGCATTTTGCAGGTGGTCACGGCCTTTTTGCGGCCTTCCTCGGTCATGAATTCTTCGCTGCGGGCGGTGTACAGGATGGTGCCGCCCCGGGAAAGCAGATGGCCCACGCTGGCGCGGGTGAGCGGAACGAAATCGCAGTTGATCAGGCCTTGCCAGCCGCGGCGGATGCCCACGCATTCAATGCCGTTGGCGATGGCCGTGCGCACCACGGCACGGACGGCCGCATTCATGCCCGGCGCGTCGCCGCCGCTGGTCAAAACGCCGATTCTTCTGATCTTTTTTTCTTTCTCCATGTCTTTCCCACTCCTTTTTTCATTTTTGCTTGTTAATACTCGTGCTTCTGATCGGTTCTGAAAAATTCTTCGCGCCGCGAGGGTGAATGCCCGCGGCCAAACGCTCAAACGATAAAATGATTATAGCATAAGTGTTTTGCATGGGCAAGAAAAAGTTTTGCGTAGATTCCCGCGTTTACTGCCTTAAAAATTCGTCGATCAGCGCCGCAGCCTGGCTTACGGGATCATCCGCCATATCCAGCCAGTGCAGGTTTTCTTCCCGGCGGAACCAGGTCATTTGCCGCTTGGCAAATTTTTTGATGGCGTTGCCCAGCTCCAGCACCATCTGATCATAGGATATTTCGCCCAGCAGATACCGGGTCAGATACCGGTATTCCAGCCCCAGCTTCATCAAAAACTCTGTGCTGACGCCCGCGTCCATAAGGCCCTTCACTTCCACCACCATACCCTGGTTCAGCCGCCGTTCCAGGCGCTCGTCGATGCGGGCTTTCAGGATTTCCCGGGGCCAGGTGACGCCTAATTTCAGCACGTCATACCGGGAATTGCGCCTGCCAGGGTGGTAATCGTCCGCCGCCAGGCGCTCCAATGCCCGCATGACCCGGTTGCGGTTTTTGGGGTCGATGTCCGTGTCCGGCAGCTTTTCCTTCAGCATTTCATACAGGGCGGGGGTTTCATAGGTTTCAAGATGCGCCCGGAGGTCCAAATCTGGTTCGATATCCGATAATTCGTAGCCGTCGGTCACAGAATCCACGTACAAGCCGGTGCCGCCTACTAAAAAAGGAATTCTGCCGCGGGCCAGAATCCCGTCGATGGCCGCGTAAGCCAGGCGCTGAAAATCCGCCATGGAGAAAAAATCCCCCGGCGCGCATACGTCGATCAGGTGATGGGGCACGCCCTTGGTTTCTTCAGGCGTGATTTTACCGCTGCCTAAATCCAGTCCCCGGAACACCTGCCTGGAATCGGCGGAAACCACCTCTCCCCCGTAACGCAGCGCTAATTCCACCCCCAGGCCGCTTTTGCCTGAGGCGTTGGTGCCCATGATCACGATCAGCCTGCCCGCCATCGACCCATCCTCCTTGTCTTTAGCTGATGCCATCCATGCCCGCGGCTCGCGGCATGGCTGGAAGGACAGTCAGCCTTCGGATGATTTCTTCATCATATTGTATCATAGCTTTCCTGTCCATGTAAAGTATGTCCGCTTTTTATACCGCATGATTCATCTTTGTCTGCATACATGCATCAAACCCTGTATTCAATGAATAATTATTTGCTAAAAAACGAGGAATATGCTGATTTTCATGAATAAAAATTCAAATTTTCTATTGACAGGCATTCCAATGTGTGCTATACTGCATTCGTTCCAAAAAGAAACGATTTGAATTTCAGGAGGAAATGATAATGAAGAAAATTCTTGCTATCGTATTGACGCTTTGCATGCTGGTTCCCGCCCTGTCCGCTTTCGCGGAAGATAAGCTGATCATGGGCACCAACGCCGCTTTCCCGCCCTATGAATATTATGAGGACGGCGTGATCGTGGGCATCGACGCTGAAATCGCCGCCGCCATCGCCGAAAAGCTGGGCATGGAACTGGTGATCGATGATATGGACTTCGGCGCCATCATTACCGCCGTGACCACCGGCAAAGTATCCATGGGCATGGCCGGCATGACCGTCACCGAAGAACGCCTCCAGAGCGTGAACTTCTCCACTTCCTACGCCACCGGCATCCAGGCCATCATCGTGAAGGAAGGCTCCCCCATCGCCTCCGTGGATGATCTGTACGCGGAAGGCGCTTCCTACAAGATCGGCGTGCAGGAATCCACCACCGGCGACATTTACTGCACTGATGATTTCGGCGATGAAAACGTGCTCAAGTACAAGGTGGGCGCGGACGCCGTGGCCGCCCTGATCGCTGACAAGGTGGACTGCGTGATCATCGACAACAACTCCGCCAAGGCGTTCGTGGACGCCAACGACGGTCTGGTGCTGCTGGATACCCAGTACGCCGTGGAAGATTACGCCATCGCCATCGCCCTGGAAAACACCGAGCTGCTTGAAAAGATCAACGCCGCTCTGGAAGAATTGATCGCCGACGGCACCGTGGCCGCTATCGTGGCGAAGTACATCCCCGCCGAATAATACAGGCTTTCTGTTTCACTCAATAGGGAGCGAGCAATCGCCCCCTATTGCTTTTTACGGAGCAGGGGGCTTCTTCAATCCGCAGCCTCAACCGGCGCAACTCCTTCGGAGATTGCTTGTTTCGGCTGATCTCACCGCCGATGAGATTCCCGACACAGGCGGTCATCGGCGGTTCGTCCCCTGAACCCCTGAACCAAGGGCCTTCGGCCCCTGGACCCCACTTAGAAAAAAGCATCTTTCGCTTGATTAAAGTATCAATTATATTCTATAATTATACTGATGTTGCACATTATATCAAAGGATTTGACAACATGAACAAAAAAAAGCCTCTCTGGATCAAGATCTGCGTGACGCTGGCGGCAATCGTTCTATTGGCAGTCGCGGGCTATTTTGCCGTGTTCTATCAGGCGGATGTACTGAAAATCGAAAACGGCAAGGTGTCCGGCGCGAAATCCACCTGGCTCATCGCCCACGACGGGGCGGTGTACTATAAGGTAGCGGACGTGAACGTGCCCAAAAATTACACCGCCGTGAAAAACGCCCCGGACACGGACGATGATCCCATCACCACCTTTTTCCAATACCAGGGTAAGGACGCGGAAAAGCAGCCGGGCACGCTGCTGGTTACAGGCCAGCCTGTCAGCCAGCTTTCCGGTCTGGACAGCGGCAAGGAAACGGAATTGGGCGGCACCGCGGGCACTTTGCTGTTTCAAGACAGCGAGGAAGGGCGAACGGCGCTGTTTTATATGGAGTCGCCCTATGAAGATGTGCGCATTGTGATTGAGGCCACCCTGCCCGCCGGGGCTTCCGACGAGGAACTGACAGCGCTGGCCGCGGTCATGGCGGAAAAAGTGACGCCAGGCAAGCAGCTTTCCGCCATCGCGGCGGATTTCAAGCTGAACTTCCTGGACGACGACCGCTGGCAGTACCTGTGGAACGGCCTGGGCGTCACGCTGTCCATTACGCTCGCAGCCGTGGCGCTGGGCATCGTGATCGGCGTGCTGGTGGCGATGGTGCGCTCCACCTGGGATCAAACCAACGAAACCATGCGCAAAGGGCTGGGACGGACGGTGATGGGGCTGCTCAACGGCATCTGCAATGTGTATCTGACCGTCATCCGCGGCACCCCCGTGGTGATCCAGCTGATGATCGCTTACTACATCATTTTAGCCTCCAGCCGCAACGGGGTCATGGTGGCCATGCTGTCCTTCGGCATCAATTCCGGCGCTTACGTGGCCGAAATCATCCGGGGCGGCATCATGAGCATTGACAAGGGCCAGATGGAGGCCGGACGCTCTTTAGGCTTTGACTATATCAAAACCATGTGGTACGTGATCATCCCCCAGACCATGAAAAACGTGCTGCCCGCTCTGGCGAACGAATTCATCGTGCTGCTCAAGGAAACCTCCGTGGCCGGTTACGTGGCGGTGAAGGACCTGACCAAGGGCGGCGACATCATCCGGGGCGTTACCTATTCCGCCTTTATGCCGCTGCTGGCCGTGGCCGCCATTTATCTGGTGATGGTCATGTTCTTCACCTGGCTGGTAGGCAAGCTGGAAAGGAGGCTGCGCAGCAGTGACCACTGATATTATCATTTCTGTGAAGGATTTGCAGAAGCATTTCAAGGGCGGCGAGCTGAAAGCCCTGCGGGGCGTCAGCGCCGACATCCACAAGGGCGAAGTGGTGGTGGTGATCGGCCCCAGCGGCAGCGGAAAATCCACCTTCCTGCGGTGCCTGAACCTGCTGGAAATGCCCACCTCCGGCACGATCTCCTTTGAGGGCGTGGACATTACCGATCCCAAGGTGAATATCAACGTACACCGCCAGAAAATGGGCATGGTGTTCCAGCACTTTAACCTGTTCCCCCACATGACCGTGTTGCGGAACATGACGCTGGCCCCCATGAAGCTGCTGAAAAAAAGCAGAAAGGAAGCCGAGGACAAGGCCATGGCCCTGCTCAAGCGGGTGAACCTGGCCGACCGCGCCGGGGCTTACCCCAGCCAGCTTTCCGGCGGCCAGAAGCAGCGCATCGCCATTGTGCGCGCCCTGTGCATGGAGCCGGAAGTGATGCTCTTTGACGAGCCCACCTCCGCCCTGGACCCCGAAATGGTGGGCGAGGTGCTGGACGTGATGAAGCGCCTGGCGCACGAGGGTATGACCATGGTGGTGGTCACCCATGAAATGGGCTTCGCCCGGGAAGTAGCCGACCGGGTGCTGTTCATGGACGAAGGCCAGATCGTGGAGGAAGGCACGCCCGAAGAAATTTTCTCCCATCCTGCCCAGCAGAGAACCAGGGATTTTTTGAACAAGGTGCTGTAAGCCTTCAAGCCTCCGTGATTTCAGAAGCGGAGGTTTTTTTCTTCGCCTTGACTTTTTCGCCCGCCGGGGCTATCATGAAAGCCGGAATCAAAGGAGGTATTTGCCATGGTTTTGATCGGCGTGACCCCTTCTCTCACCGAGAAAGGGAATATGACCCTGAATCAGGATTATGTGGACGCTGTATTCCGGGCGGGGGCCCTGCCCGTGCTGCTGCCCCTGACGGAGGATGAAACCGTCATGCGGGAAATGCTCTGCCGGGTGGACGGCCTGCTGCTCACCGGCGGGGACGACGTGGGGCCGGACATGTACGGGGAAGAAAAACTGCCCTGCTGCGGGGAAACCACCCCCCGCCGGGACCGGTTCGAGTTCCCGCTTTGCCGCTTGGCCTTGGAAAAAGATATGCCCATTTTCGCCATCTGCCGGGGGCATCAGGTGCTGTCCTGCGTCTTAGGCGGCAACATGTACCAGGATATTGCCGAGCAGTACGGCCCCGAGCTCAAGCATCCCCAGTACAGCACGCCACGGGACAAGGTGCATGATATGATGGTGGAGGAAGGTTCTCTGCTGCACAGGATCACGGGCCTGACCCAATTCCAGGTGAACAGCCGCCATCACCAGGCCGTAAAAACGCCCGGCAGGGGCTTAAAGGTCATCGCCCACGCGCCGGACGGGCTGATCGAGGGCGTGGAGCTGCCGGGAAAGAAGTTCGTGTTAGGCGTGCAATGGCACCCCGAAGCGCTGGGCGACCGGTATGAAGAAGCCCAGGCTCTGTTCAATGCTTTCGTGGGGGCCTGCGAAGCATGACCGAAATCGCCCTGGTGGCCGACCTGCACGGCAACTGGCCCGCCACGGAGGCAGTGGACCGGGATATCCGCGCCCGAGGCATTCAACGCATCTGGTGCCTGGGCGACGTGGTGGGCAAAGGCCCCTCCAGCGACCGCACCTTCGACTGGGCGGTGGAAAACTGCGAATTCATCCTGCAAGGAAACTGGGACGAGGGCATCGGCAAACGGCAGTTTCCCAAGGATCAGTTCTATTATGACCAGCTGGGCGATCAGCGCATGGCGGCCCTGACGCAATGGCCCTTTGAATACGAATGCTTTTTGTCGGGCCGGAAAACGCGCCTGTTTCACGGTCGTTCCACTATGCCAGCGCCCTATGGCATCCATGAGGACGCGGATCTGCTGTCCCCGTATTTTCTGCCGGATTACGATGTGGTGGGCTATGGGGACTGCCACCGCCAGGGCGTGCGGCTGCTGAACACCCAGGGCATTTTGTTCAACACCGGCAGCGTAGGCAACGGCTTGGGCGTGCCCATGGCCCAGTACGCCATCCTGCGGTGCGAACCGGACAGCCGTACCCTTGCCCCGCTGGATATCACCATGGTCACCGTGCCCTATGACCGGGAGCAGGCCGTTCGGGACACCCGGGAAGCGGGACGGCGTGGTATGCCTAACGCCGACTTCTTTGAGCGGGAGATCATGACCGGCGTGTATGCAAGGGCCAACGGGAGGGAGAAACCCTAATGCCTGTGATTGTTCATCTGTGACTTGATGGAAGGCTCTTAATGACTGGTCAGATATGAAGGAGGAAAAAGCGTGATCCGATTCGGCCCGGCGGGTAATTCCGAATCCTTTTACGCCCAAGGCTATAAAGCCAGCTGGCAAGCGCCGGGCTGGCTGCGGAGCATGGGCCTTTCCGCCTATGAGTATTCCTTTGGGCGCGGCGTGAACCTGTCGGAGGAAGCAGCGGAAAAAATCGCGGGGTACGCCAGGGAAAACGATATCGCCGTCAGCGCCCACGCGCCGTATTTTATCAACCTGGCGAATCCCGACCCGGAAAAGCGGGAAGCCTCCTTCCGCTACATCACGGAAAGCGCCCGGCTGGTCAGCCATCTTGGCGGCGACCGGGTGGTGGTGCACGTGGGGGCGGTGATGAATCTGGACCGGAAAGAAGCGATGGAAAACTGCCGCCGTGGCATCAAGGAAGCCTATGCGCGGCTGGATGATCTGGGATTATCCCATGTTCACCTGTGCCCGGAAACCATGGGCCGCGCAAGCCAGATCGGCGATTTACGGGAAACCCTTTCCTTCTGCCTGCTGGACGATCGCCTGATCCCCTGTATCGATTTTGCCCACCTGCACGCCTTGGGCCAGGGTGCACTGAACGGGCCGGAAGATTTCGCCGCCGTGCTGGACACCATCGAAGCCGCTCTGGGCCTTAAACGTGCCCGGGAAATGCACATCCATTTTTCCACTATCGAATACACCGCCGCCGGTGAAAAGCGCCACCGCACTTTTGCGGAGGAAGCCTACGGTCCCCGGTTCCAGCATTTGGCCCCGCTGCTTAAGGAAAGAGGCTATCAGCCCCGCGTCATCTGTGAATGCAAGGACACCATGGCCGAAGACGCGAAGGCCATGATGATGATGTATCAAAACCTGCTGTAAAAAGGCTGCCTCACGGCTTGCGTGAGACAGCCTTTTCTTGGTCGGGGAAGCGGATCAATCGGCATCCATCCATACCCGCATTTCACCCTTGCCCCGGTTAGCCCAGGCAAAGTAAGGGATCAGGGTGATTTCAACATCTTGGGTCTGCGGTTTGGCCCAGGGAGCGTACAGGGGAGCATTTTCCTGCACGGCCACCCGTTTTCCGGGCACGATTAGGGCAGGCAGGTTCATGCCCCCGATCTGTTTTTCTATAATTTGCGCTTCCCCGGCTTTTTCCGGGCACGCGCACAGCAGGTGCAGGGCGTTTCCATTGTCCGTTTCCTCGGCGCAGTACACCCAGGGGCCGCGGGTGAAACACACCTGTCCTGTGGTTTCCCGCACTTGGGGATTGGCCGCGACAGCCTGAACGGCCATGGGGAAATCGGCGGCGATGCGGTCCCCCGCCCGCCAGACGCCGGGAAAATGCAAATACCCGTTTTCCATATAACCGTTCCGCTCGTTTTCACCCATTGCATGCGCACTGCCCTTCGGGGCCCAAGAGGGCATGCGCAGGGCGATGGTTCCTTCCGCTTCCCCGGACAGTATGTCCACTTCCACATGTCCGCTGTTCATGAGATCAGCGTTCATTTTCAGGGTGATTTCCCGCCCATTCAGCTTGGCCGTGATCTCGCTGCCAATGAACAGATGGATATAGAGTATATTTTCCGACTGGGTGGCGATATACTGTCCCAAGGAGGACACGATGCGGGCGATATTGGGCGGACAGCAGGCGCATCCGAACCATTTCTGCCGCACGGGTTTCACATGATTCAGCCTTTCATCCGTTTCGCAGGCGGCTGGGTCCACCTCCAGGGGATTCACATAGAAAAAGCTTTTGCCGTCCAGGGCCATGCCGGACAGGACGGTATTGTACAGCGCCCGTTCCATCACGTCGGCGTATTCCGCTTTCGGTTCCAATTGCAGCATCCGCCGGGCGAAGAAAGCAAGGCCGATAGCGGCGCAGGTTTCGGAATAGGCGGTATCGGAAGGCAAATCAAAGGGCCGGGAGAAGGCTTCGCCCACATGGGTGCCGCCCACGCCGCCGGTGACGTACATTTTTTCGTTCACCGTACTGCGCCACAGCTTTTCGCAGGCGGTCCGCATGGCTTCGTCCCCGGTCAGCCGGGCTTCGTCCGCCATGCCACTGGCAAGATACATTTGCCTGACCGCGTGACCTACGGCTTCGTCCATGTTCCGCACGGGCTTATGGGCCTGGTAATACATATAGCGTTCCGCCGTAACCGGCAGTTCTTTCTTTCCCTCTTTTTTCAGCCGCCGGTTTTCCTCTAAGGCGAAGGTGCTGGGGTCCGTACCCCGCACGTCCAGGAAGCGCTGGGCCAAGTCTTTCCATTCAGCCTCCCCGGTTTCCTCGTACAGCCGGTACAGCGCCATTTCGGCGATTTCATGGCCGGGGCAGCCCCTTTCTCCCTCGGGGCCGAAGCGCCGGAAAATGCATCGGCCAAATCGCCGGGCCACGTTCATAAGATCGTCCCTGCCCGTGGCTTGTTTCCAGGCTACCGCCGCTTCCGTCAGGTGACCGAAGCAATATAATTCGTGGTGATCCTTCAGGTTGGTAAATGCCCTTTCGCGCCCGGTCACGGAATAATAGGTATTCAGATAGCCGTCCTCCTCCTGGGCAGCGCAGATCAGGTCCACAGCCTCCTGGGCCTGTTTTTGCAGCTCCGCGTCCGGTTTCAGCGCCAGCTGATAGGCCACGGCTTCCAGCCACTTGTAGCCGTCACTGTCCTGGAACACGAAGCCGTAAAAACCGTCGTCCATGGCCGGCTTTCCTTCTTCGGGCTGTACAACGAAGCCGCAGTTCTGCTGCACAGGGGCATACGCGCCGCTTGCTTTTTTGGCGGCGATGGCCCGTGCGGCGGCGCGCATGTTATGGGCCCACCAGCTGGGGGCCGCGCCGGGTACCCGGTCATTCAGCGCGTCCCACTGGTAGGGGATCACGGCAAAACGGATCAGGTCCATTTCCCGGCTCCAGAAAGGGTCTGTCACCCGGACGGAACGGAGCGGAAGCGGGGCGGAGATCGTATGGGGCATGGCTATTTCCTCCTACTAATACTCTATCTTTTTTCAGCTTGCGTATTATTGAGGGATGACCCTCCTTTGCGCTGTCAGGAATTGTCTTTATTATATCGGAGGCGGCGGGGTTTTTCAAGTGCGGAAACGGAAACGGCTGGAACAAAGCCGCGGATTGCATAAAAAATTGCCTGCCCGCAAAATTTATAAAAGGAAAAACCGCATGCCCACCGAATGATACACTTATACGGCTTTTTGCCGGAAAGCGAAGGAAACATAGAAAAAGGAGGAATCCCCATGGAATTGAAAGGCAGCAAAACCGAACAGAACCTGCGCGACGCGTTCGCCGGGGAAAGCCAGGCCCGGAACAAGTACACCTATTTTGCCTCCAAGGCCAAGAAGGAAGGCTATGTGCAGATTTCCAACCTGTTTTTGGAAACCGCGGACAACGAGAAAGAGCATGCCAAAATCTGGTTCAAGCTCCTGGGCGGCATCGGCACCACAGCGGAAAACCTGTTGGCCGCGGCGGAGGGCGAAAACTTTGAATGGACGGATATGTACGCCCGCTTCGCCAAGGAAGCCCGGGAAGAAGGCTTTGAGGATATCGCCAAACTGTTTGAAGGCGTAGGCGCTATCGAAAAGGAGCATGAGGAACGCTACCGCAAACTGCTTGCCAACGTGCAGGGCGGCCTGGTGTTCTCCAAAGACGGGGACATGATCTGGCAGTGCAGCAACTGCGGCCACATCGTGGTGGGCAAGCAGGCCCCTGAGGTCTGCCCCGTGTGCGCTCATCCCCAGGCGTATTTCCAGGTGAAGGCGGAGAACTATTGATCAATCTGCTGCGCGCAAAAAAGAGGACTCCAAACGGGGTCCTCTTATAATCTATCTTTAACCCATGGATGGGATCATTCTTAATCGGAACGGGACAACTGCAGAAGGATACTGGGTAACACAATCGGTTATGAAAGGTTTGTCCCGTTCCCTGAAATCCAATCAAAGCTGTCATCGTCGTTTGAATTACAGTTGATCCATGATCCTTGGGCGGCGGTGGGAGACAGGTTTCTGTTGATTCGCGGCGTTTTCCTTGCTTCCTTCGTTTCTTTGCCGCCTTTGTTTGTTTCCTGCTTCTTCTTCGTTTATTCGTTCACACGTTGCTTATACACTGAGAATCAATTCTACAGTTAAGCCTTTTTCCTGCGCAGGATCACATTTTTCTTTTCCTGTCATATTCAGTTGTCACTAAGGATTGTGTTTCGTCCCCCACCGCATACAGAGCGTGATCCATGGGACTCTCCTCCTTCCCGGAACTGTCCGGACTTATTTTCTATCTCAGAAAAGGTTTGCTTGCTGTGTGATAGATTTCTGTCGGTCGGCGTTGCTCTTTCTCTTTTCGCTTATATCTTACCAGATCATTTTTCCTTTGTCAATACCTTTTTGGCACATTTGGTAAATTTTTTTCCAGAAATTTTATTCAGGCGGCAAGGATAGACCGGGACGATAAGCCTGCCAGAGGGAGGAGGAGAGCAGCGAGCCCGTCTTTCTTATTGGATCTGTTCAGCCAGGGCAGCCAGATCCAGCCCGTCAGGGTCCGCTGTATATACGGAAAGGGAATGCATCAATTTCTGTTCCGCATCAAACCACATGCATAGTTCCACCCATCCCTCGCTGCCGTTGTGGGCCTGGCAAATGGTTCCGTCGCAGTTGCCGACACGGATGGATTCTTCGCTTTCCCAATCAAAATACATGCCGGAGATATCCATGAGCTGCCCTGCTTCCAGTTCGGCAGGCTGAACGCGGGCGCAGAATACGTCACCGAACAGCGTAAAATCCATTTCCGCCAAACCTTCGCTCCGAAGGAAACGGTACAGGACGTTCTCCGCTCCTTCCGGCGCCTGAAAAGACAAACCGGAGGCTTCTTTTAACTGTTCAGCCGTCATCTCTTCCCACGGGTTGGGGATGAAGACTGGCTGATATCCCACAAAGCCGCTGTCGTTCTTTTCGCTGCTCAGGAACCAGTTTTCCAGCGCAAGCGGCGGCGTTTCCTGATCCAGCACATGGGCCCACAGCTGCATATCCTCCGTAAGGACGCTGACGGGCGTTCCGGGGCAGTAAAGAAGCATTTCATCGCCTTCGCTGACGCCGTAAGGCTCTGTGGGCACATAGCGGATCTCATCAACGATGGATTCTTCCTCCTGATCGAAATCCAGCCTGTCGATCACGATCTTCCAGGTGTTTTCATCCACCTGCTCCTGGATACGCATTTGTCCGCTGAATACGCAGAAATATATCGTACCGAAGGGGTATGCCTCCGCGCAGTCCCCCATATCGCTGTCGTGAAAATCGCCAGTAAAGGAACCGTCAGGCTGAATTTGCAGATCGGTGGACCAGGCGCCCGCTCCGCTGCAGAAGGTCCAGGCCAGGCCGCTTAATGATTCAAAGAGATTCTCCTCCGCAGCCGCGGATGCAGTCAGCGCCAGCGCCATACACAGAATCAGAACAATCAGCTTTTTCATTTTATATTTCTCCTTTCGCGGGAAGGTTTGCTTCCCGGAAATATATACGATCATGACAGGACGAATGTTCCCTTGCAATGGAAAAATTTACGTCTCATCTGGATAATCCCAAAATCCGCCCTTATGAAAGTTCTCATTTCCCAAAGGTTTCGCCGTCAGGCGGAAGATCACGCACCCATCCGGACAAACGATGGTTTTCGTATACTTCCCATCGCCGCCAAGGTTTTCAAGGTCTCCCCCGCTTCGGATGGCTTCCATCAGGGGATAGAGCATCATCATGGTTTTGGAGCAAATGCCATATCCCGCCTGATTCACGGGACAGCCGTAGGTGCAGGTATAGGTATCGCCGATTTCCTCTCCGTTCCGGCAATACCGTTCCGTATGATCCCCGTGCAAAAAGCCGGTCACTTCCACGGTGAATTCATATTCCTCATCATACCACTTTTTCATCTTCCGTCCTCTTTTCCGCTCCGCCAACTGGGAGCTGTCATTTAATAGGAGATTCTTTCATGAGCTCGCGCTCCAAAACATCGGCATATTGCTGGACGACCGGTCCCAAAGCTTTCAGCCACTGCTTCACGTCTTCCCTGCCTTTGAAGGCCAAGGGGGATTGCCGGATTGCGATTGTCTTTCGCAGCGGCTCCTCATCAGAAAAAATATGCTCCTCCAGCGCCCAAATCCCCGCCTGTGTTTTGGCGGTCACATCGCTGTATCTCAGGGTATAAACGCAGCGGGCGATATCCAGCAGCCAGCCGCACGAATAGAGGGATTCATCCGTATGAACGGCGTACTTTCGGATGGCGTCCAAATGCGCCCGGACGGCTTCGATCAGTTCTTCCCGGCCCGGAGCCGGGAACATCCACGGCTGATTGCCATATACAGTCTTTCCGTACTTTGCCAATTCAAATCGGGAGAAAACATCCTGTACATAGCAGCCGGTGATCCTCTGGCCGCTCGTTCCCCAATAGACCAGCCTGGAGAATACCTGGCTTCGGTATTCCTCTCTGCTGGCGATAATTCCTTCAAAAGAACGGTAATACGGATTTTCGGGTTCTTTTTTGAGCATGTCCTGCCGGAGGGGCAGCAAGCTTTCCGCCTGGCTTTCTGAGATCGTTTCACCGGTCAGCGCGATAAAATCAATATCGCTCCAGCCCAAATGAAAATCATCCAGCACGACGCTGCCATAGAGCCAAATCCCCGCGACTTTTCCATCCATGATCCGGGCGATTTCATTCGTCATCCCGGCGGCAGCATCAAACAAACCACTATGATTCATTGCGCTTTACAAAATGCCGGAATTTCTTTCTCCAGCAGCCGGAATACATTAGCCACAAGATACCCGTCGGCGATCGCATGGTTCAGCCGGACGGTGAGCGGCAGCATCAGCCTGCCGTTTTCCTCCCGATATCTGCCCCAGTTCACGATGGGCAGAAAGTACAGGTATCCGTCCGGAAGCTCAATATTCAGGGCGTCATAAGAGAGCCAGGAAATATAGGACGCGTCAAACCAGTTGGGATGATTCGCCGCGTCCAGCGCGTATTCCCTTGTCTGTTTTGCTTTTTCCAGGTCCGCTGTTGCGGCCCGATAGAATGCCGGATAGTCCTCCGTGTACTCCGTATAGACCGGCGAACAGGTTTCCGTATCCTCATGAAAAACGTACTGGGTGGGGTTGATCTTATCATAGCAGATCAGTTCGTCGCGCTGCCATACGTAAGCCATCCTGTAATCCTCCCGGGAATTCAGCACCTTCGACAGAAGATACAGGAAATTGAGGTAGAATTTTGTCCCGGTCTTTTTTGAATACGCCGCCAGTTCCGTCACGTCCAGCCGGGCGGTCATGGAGGTGGAGCATTTGCAGTCCTCCGTAAAATGCCGGTACACGCCTTTTCTGTAATACCGTTCCCGATCAATGACTTTGTAATTCACTTGCATGATCCTCCTGATTGCCGTGCTATTTATTTATGCGGGCAGGCGCGCTCCCTGCCGCATACCAGGTACATGGCCGCGGCGCGCTGTTCATAGATTTTGAAAGCGCCCGCGGCGATTTCCTCGATAAAGTAAACACCCTGCTTTGTCTCTGCCATTGAATGATCCCCGCTTTCCCAATTCTTCTTTCCTTAACCCACCAGACTTTTTATGGTCTCCCAATCAAAGCAGCGGCTGTATTTTTCGCCGGGAAACGCGCACTGTTGATTCCACGGACGGTCATAAACCAGCACCTTGAGTTCAGGCAAGTGCTCAAAAAACTGAAACGCCGCCGGTGAATCCTCCACGGCATAATCAAAGGGCATTTTTTTGTAATCCTCGATCTCCAGGCTGAAATCGCTGTTCCTGATAAAGCTGTCCCGGCCATACTTATTCAGGCAGTACAGCTTAGCGCGCGCAAGCCCGTGCCGGTCCAGCCATGCCCGCGACGGCGCATAAGCGCTGTACGGGCGTCCCGTGATAACGGATACGTCATACCCCTTATCCAGCCAGCTGTTGACGGTTTCGGACGCGCCCGCTGTTTCCGCAAAGGACAGCAGCGCTTCCGGCCTGTGCGCTGCAATCATCATCTGCTCATACTGCTGATCCGTCAGGGTAAAGGATGTTTGCAGATTAAAGTACCGGATATCCTCGTAGGGGATGTTCTTTCCGAACATCTCCGCCGCGAGCCCGGAGAAATACCGTCCCGTCTCACACAGACAATCGTCAAAATCAACGTAAATATGCATATGCTGTCATCCTTTATACTTCATTGCTGTTTCCCTTTTTATATACCAGCATGCCGTTCCCATAGGGATCATCCTCCGCCCCGAATTCCTCCGAATCGAAGCTGTAGCCGTTCCTTTCAAGGACCCTTACGGAAGCGCCGTTCCCCCGCATGACCCGGCCGTAAAGCGCATGGGGCTGAAATGCGGAAGCGGCAAAGGCCGACATGGCTTTCACCAGTTCTTTCGCATATCCTTTTCCTCTGCATTCCCGGCAGATGACAAAACCGATCTCCACTTCTCCCGGTTTTCCTTCCACTTCGTTGATACCGGTATCCCCGATCAATTCTCCCGTTTCTTTCAGCTCAACCGCCAATACATACGGCAGTTCTTTCCGGCTTACGCAAGCGGCAAAAAAATCGGAGGCTTCCTGCGCTTCCTTAAGGTCTTGATAGCTTTCGTTGGAGATCCATTTTTTCACTTCTTCGTCCAAATGAATCTCAAAGAGCCGTCCTGCGTCCTCCGTTTTAAATTTCCGCGCTCTCAAGCGTTCCGTTTCAAATATGTACTCCATACTGCCTCCATATCCCATTGCATCCTCCGCTCGTTCCGCTTTGCGGACCATGCCCGTTTTACCACACGAACGGGATCACTTTATACCGTACCCGCTTCTTATATTCGGCGTACCCATCCAGTCCGCCTTCCAGTACCTGTTCTTCGTTGCGGATGCGTTTGGCAATGATAGGGATATAGAGCAGCGTGATCGCAAAAGAAAGCACAGAGCCCAGCACCAGCGGCATGGACAGGAACAGGAGCAGCGTGGTCATGTACATCGGGTGCCGGACGATGCCGTAAAGCCCGGTGTCGATGACTTTCTGGTTTTCCTGCACCTCGATGGTCCGGGACAGCCATACATTTTCCCGCAGCACCTCGGCGTACAGAGCGTATGCAGCCAGGAAAACAGCAGCAGCAGCCCAGGAAACCCATCCGGGCAGCACGATCCAGCGGAAGCGGAAGTTCAGCCCCGCAACGATAAACGCCGCGAGAAACATGAGCCCGCTGAGAACGATCACTGCTTTCTGCTCGATTTCTTCTTCTTTCGCGTTCAGCCGTTTCCGCAGCAGCTCCGGAGATTTCCGCATCATGACCAGCCCGGCGATGAACATCGGGATGAATAGAATGCCAATCAGCAGCCACGCCTGCCAGAACGCAAACGTCCCCGCGGGCGGGAACAGCAGCAGGCCCACAAGCAGCACGCCGCTGAAAAATTTGATCATCGCCTGCGCAAACAGTTTGGAATCCATCTTATGCCTCCTGCTACTGTTTTGCCTGAGTAGATTCACTTTCACAAGCATTATATCACAGTTTTTCATCCTCGTCGCCTGCTTTGGACCTGTAAACCTGACTTTTCCAGTTTTTTCTGACTTAAAGTGTCCCTCAAGCAACAGAACAAATTGCTATCTGGAAAGAATCTGTTTGGCTTTCGTGGCGATTTGTGGTATGATAGAGAAGGTGGAGGATCGGGCTTTTCCGACTGCCACAAATATGGAGCCGCCCGCTGCAGCGGCGCGTTTCCAAGCAGGGAAAGAATGAATGAAAAACCAATGAAAAATGAACTGCGTTCCGCCGGTCTGCTGTTTCTCACCGCGGCCATTTGGGGCTTTGCCATGGCGGCACAGCGGGAAGGCAGCCGCTATTTGCAGCCCTTTACCTTCAACGCCTGCCGATTTACCCTGGGAGCCTTGATTTTGCTGCCTTTGATGCTGCGGGAGAACAGACGTGATCCCGTGCCATTTACCGGACGGCAGACCGTTTCCGGCGGGCTGCTGGGCGTGATCCTGTTTATCGCTTCCCTGCTCCAGCAGTCGGGCGTGGGAGAAGCCGGGGCAGGCAAGGCGGGGTTCCTGACCGCCTTGTACGTGGTATTGGTGCCGGTGCTGGGCGTGTTCTTAGGCAAAAAAACGCGGATCACTACCTGGCTGGCGCTTCTGCTGGCTCTGCCCGCCCTGTATCTATTGTGCGTGCCCCGGGACGAAGCTTTTTCCCTGGCCCCATGGGACGGGTTGCTGCTGGCAGGCGCGTTTTTCTGGGCTTCCCATATCCTGGCTACGGACCATTTTGTGAAATCCATCCCAGCCCTGCGGCTGTGCGTGATACAGTTTGTATTCGGCGCGGTGATGAATTGGCTATGCGCCCTGGCGTTTGAAACGGTAACAGGAGAAAACCTGCTCCATGCCCTGGTGCCGGTGGTTTACTGCGGGGTGATGTCCACGGGGGTGGGCTATTTGTGCCAGACGCTGGGGCAGAAGGGCACCCGGCCCGCCGTGGCGGCGCTGATCCTGTCCCTGGAATCGGTTTTCTGCGTGATTGCCGGAGCCCTGCTGCTGGGCGAAAGGATGGACGGGCGGGGCTATGCCGGATGCGCCTTGATGCTGGCGGCGGTGCTGCTGGCACAATTGGGCGCGCTGTTCATCCCTGAAAAGGAGGCAAAGCATGTTTGAAATGGATCAGGAGGCCCGGCTCTTTGGCGTCACCGCCGTGGAAAACCGCTTTCTCCTGGATTATCTGCCCGCGGCCAAGGGCGATCAGGTGAAGGTGTATCTATGGGGGCTGTTTGCCTGCACCTGGAAGGGGCCGGATTATACCCTGGAAGAAATGGCGGCGGACCTGGACATGCCCAGGACGGACATCGAAGCGGCCCTGCGGTACTGGGAACGGAGGGCATTGGTGTCCCGGATCAGCGATGACCCGCCTGTTTATCGCTTTTACTCACCCACCCAGCGCCAAATGGCGCATCCGGCGGAGTTGCCGGTGGACATGGAATATATTTCCTTTTCAGAATGTGTGTACGCCGCATTTGGCGACAGGCGGAAGGTGAAACCCGCTGAAATCGCTCAAGCCTGGGAATGGGTACAGGACGTGGGCCTGAGCCAGGAAGCAGTGCTGATGCTGCTTCAGCACTGCATGGCTCTGCGCGGCGTGCAGTTTTCCTTTAAGGCGGCGGAAAAACTGGCTGTGGCCATGAAGGAAGCGGGCGTTACCGGGCCGGAGGACGCGGAAAGCTACTTGCTGCACAGTCAGGCTGTGCACGACGGAGCCAAAAAGGTGCTTTCCCGCATGTGCAAGCGCCGTGCTCCCACCGAGGATGAATTGGCCCTGTATGAAAAATGGACCGGGCAATGGGGTTTTGAGCTCCAGGCGGTGCTGGACGCTTGCCGGGAAACCACTGCAGCCGGGGAGCCTTCCTTTAAGTACTTGGACGGCATTCTCAAGCGTCAGCGCGAGGAGACGGATACACGCACGGGAGAAGGCATGGCCCAAAAGCTTGACCAGGAAAGGGAGGAACGGGAAAAAGCACAGGAGGTGTTTACCCATCTGGGCGTCAAAAGGTGGGTGCCAGCCGCTGTAAAGACCTACCGATCCATGTTGGAGACGCAGCCTCATGAGGTTCTGCTGCTGGCCGCGGATGAATGCTTCCGCCGCAACAAAAATAAGCTGGATGATCTGACTGCGCTGCTGGAAGCCTGGAAAAACCGGGGACTGACCACTGCAGAAGCAGTCCGCGAATATCTGGCGAAGTACCGGGTAGCAAACCAGGCTTTGGGAGAACTGTTTGAAGCCTGCGGACACAGCGGCCGGCCCACGGAGACGGACCGGAAGCTGTATGAGAAATGGAAAAGCTGGGGATACGAAGGGGACCTGCTTGCCTGCGCCGCTGAGCTGGCCCGGAACGCGGAAGGCAGCAAAATCGCCTACCTGGATAAAGTACTGGAAACGTGGCACGACGCGGGAATCACCAGCGTAGAGCAGGCCCGGGGCAGGCGGAAAACGCAGGTTGGGACCAAAACAAAAACCGTAAGCGCCCAGCAGTACGGCCAGCGGCAGTATTCGGAGGAAGATCTGCTGGCGGTATCCGACGATCTGATCGAGGAAGCGAGGAAGCAGCGTGGATAATCAGGCAATGGCCCGCGTGACGGAGGAATACGAACGGCGGCAGCGGGAAAACCAGAAGGAAGAAGACAGGCGGCGGCAGGAGATCGCTCAAAAGCATCCCGACATAGAAAGGCTGCTGACGGAACGCCACCAGATGATCCTGCGTTCGGTGCGCGGCGCTTTTTCCGGCGGCGCGCCGGCGGACCCGGAGCAAGCCATGGCGGAATACAACCGGAAAATCGCCGCGATGCTGACGGAGAAGGGATATCCAAGAGATTATCTGTCTCCGGTGAGCGTTTGTCCCCTGTGCCGGGATACGGGTTATGTATATGAGGATTCGGTGCAGCGCCGCTGCGGATGCTTCCAGACGGTGTATCAGAGCGTACTGTCTGAAGCGGGACAGGAAGCGCGGGAAGAAGCGTCCTTTGCCCGGTTCGATGAATCCCGTTTTCCCGATACGCCCCTGCCGGGCACCGATGTGACCCAGCGGGAATACATGCGCGTGGTGCGGGATCGGTGCGCTCAATACGCCGCCGGGGTGCCGGATGGGAAGGTGAAAACCCTACTGCTCCACGGCGGAAGCGGGCTGGGGAAAACCTTCCTGCTGGGCTGCGTGGAAGCCGCTGTCCGGGAAAAAGGCGTGAATACCCTGTATACCACGGCCTATGATCTGCTGAACGAATTGAGAAACGCCTTTTTCTCCCGAAGCGGAGATTCCGTTTCCGCATTTTTTGACGTGCCGCTGCTGCTGATCGATGATCTGGGCATGGAGCCGCTGATGGAAAACATTACGGTGGAGCAGATTTATAACCTGCTCAACGCCCGCCTGAGCCGGGGACTCTATACCGCCGTGAGCACCAATCTGAGCCGGGAGGAGCTGCGGACCCGGTATACCGAAAGGGTATCTTCCCGCCTGCTGGATACCCGAACGGGCATGGCGATCTTTTTTCAGGGCAGGGACATCCGCTTGGTACGCGAATGAAATCACAGCAGGGAAACCTTTTTCGGCAATATGTGCACAGAGATTGTTCGTTCAAAGCGAAAAATATAGTATACTCCACACGGTTAAAGAACGTTAAAAAAACGGGGAAGCCTAATCCAACAGGCTCCCCCAATCGCTTTCTTCGGAAAGAACAATGATATGACGCTGTGAAAGCAGCTTAGCGGCGATTCCCTGTCCGGGAATCAGCGTGCCGGAAAAAGTGCCGTCGTATATTTCTTCCGCACCGCAGGAAGGGCTGCGGGCCTTGAGCAAGGCACAGTCGCAGTGCAGCAGAGCATAGAGGCGCAGCGCTTCAGCGGCGCCTTTTTCATATTCCGCGGTCACATCCTGGCCCAAGCGATTGATCACCCGGCCGTCCCGAATTTCCGCAGGGGGCCGGGGCGTGGGCAGGCCGCCCATCTGCTCCGGGCACATGGGGATCAGCTCGTGCTTTTCCGCAAGACACAGCACCCGGTCATTTTGTTTGCTTTGCCCATCGTACCGGCAGCACAGGCCCAGCAGGCAGGCGCTGACCAAGATCCTCACGCGATTTCCAGCGCGATTTCCATCATTTGCGTGAAGGTTTCGCGCACCTCCTGGGCGGTCAGGCTTTCGCCGGTGAACACGTTATCGGAGATGGAGAGCAGCGCCAGGGCGTTCTTGCCCGCCCGGGCGGCGTTCAGGTACAGGGCGTAGGCTTCCATTTCCACGCACAGCACGCCCAAATCCTTGAGGATAGCGGCAGGCTTGGGCTCGCTTTGGTCGTAGAACGTATCGGTGGAATACACGGGCCCCACCGGCATTTCCACGCCCATCTTCCGCGCCGCAGCCACGGCCTTTTCCAGCAGCTCGAAGGAGCAGCAGGGGCCTAAATTGCCCTTGAAGCCAAACTGGGCCCCGTAATTGGAATTGGAATAGGCGCTCATGCCCGCCACCACGCTGCGCAGGTGCAGCTTGGGGGAGATCATGCCGCCGGAACCCACGCGGATAATGTTCTGCACGTCATAATGGTTGAACAGCTCATAGGAATAAATGCCGATGGATGGCATGCCCATGCCGCTGGCCATGACGGATACGGGCTTACCCTTGTATTCGCCGGTGTAGCCCTGGATGCCGCGCACGTTGTTTACCAGCCGGGCGTTGGTGAGATAATTGTCCACGATGAATTTGGCCCGCAAAGGATCGCCGGGCATGAGTACGGTGGGGGCGAAATCGTCCTTCTGGGCGCTGTTGTGCAGGGTGGGCATGAAAAGACCTCCTTTTGAAATACGGTCATCGTTGCTGGTATCCATTATATACCGGAACCGGCGTTTCCGCAAGGCGTTTCCATCGTTCAGAAGAATTCGTCCAGCAGGAGATAATAGCGCATTTTGTCCCAATCCGGCGTGATGCCCAAATAATCGAACAGCTTTTCCGGCTGGAAGCCTGGGATCGTATGATCATAGGTGCCGTCGGTATTGTGCCTCAGGCTGCGGAAGCACAGGGACAGGTCCCGCCACCTGTCGGCGATCCCGGCGTCGCCAAGGTCGATAAAGCCGCTGACCTTGTTTTCGGAAAAGAAAATGTTGGGCAGGCAGCAGTCCCCGTGGGAAAAGGCGGGTTCGAGAGGCGGCTTGTTGCTTTCCAGCCAGAGCAGCAGCGCTTCCGGGTTTTTGAAGCCGCCAGGCCCGAAAGTTTCAGGCTCGCAGCGGGAAAAACCCACCAGTCCGTTTTCTAAGCTGTACCGGGCGTGGCTGAGTTCATCGTCCAGGGAACGGCTTTGAGGGCAATCTGTCCAATCCACTTGCCAAAGCATGTGCAGCGCGTCCGCAAGCAGAGATAACAGCAGGTCCGGCTGTGCCAGATAGCTTTTATCGCAGGCCATTTTGCCGGTCACCCGAGTCATGAGCAGGTATTCCCTTTCCCCATCCGTTTCAAAATGGAGTACCCGAGGGGCGGGCAGTTTTCCTTCCAGCCATTGCATCACCCGCACCATGCCGGGGGTGAGCATGCTGGGTTTGCTGATCTTCAGGACCATTTCAGGGAACAAAAGCACTTGGGAGCCGGACATGCCCGTGCCATCCACGGTATAGGGCTGGCTCTGGATCAACCCTCGAATGCTGTTGGGAATTTGCGGATGTTCCATTTTTACTTCTCTCCTGTGGATCCTAAGCCGCCCCGATCCGGCGCGGTCAGCAATTCAACTGTTTCCAGCTTTACGTCCGGCATTTTTTTCATCAGCCGGAACTGGCAGATGCGGTCTCCCTTCTCAATATGCGTGTCCCGCATGGCCAACGCGGAAAAGTGCCAGATATCGCCGTCTCCGCAGTAGCTTTCGTCGATCACGCCCATGCCGTTGGTCGGGATCACGCCCCATTTTTTGAAGGTGGAGGAACGGGACAGCAAATGGGCCTCGTACCCTTCCGGCAGCTTCATGGATACGCCAAGAGAAATGAGCCGGTACTCTCCGGCTTTCAGGTCCACGGTCTCCGCTGCCCGCAAATCGATCCAATCCCCCTGGGGCAGCTTTTCAAGGGGCGGGATGTCCGCGTGATAGCGGACCTGGATGGTCAAGGGAGTGGTTTCCTGCATGGCAATCACCTTTTCATACGTGTTTTTGATCGCTTGGATGTTTTCTTCCATAGAGTTTTCCGCATTCAGCCGCAAAATAGGACAGGAAAGGCGCGGAAGACCTTCCTCCACCATATCCTCCGTGCGGTCTGCCACTGTGGCGCGGAAGCGCTGCTGCTGGGCGTACATGTCCCCGCCGGGCAGCACGCGGCTGCCGAACTTGTCGAGTTCCCGCCCTTCGATGCGCCGCATGCGGGTTTCTTTCGACGCGGACAGCACCACGGCCAGGGCATAAAAGGCATTGATTTCTTCTCCCCAATCGGCGCGAACAGAGGCAAGAACAAAGCGGGGACAGCGCCGGATGTCGGCAAGCATCAGGTCCCGTACTTCCTCCTTGGTGCGGCTGGAGGTATAGGGAACGGCGGCGTCCCGGAAATAATAATCTTCCAAGTCCATGCGAAGATAACCCAATTCCTGGGCCAGAATCCGCGTCAGGGTAGATTTGCCGCAGCCGTTCAGGCCGCAAATGACGATGCCAAAGCACTGTGCCATATTTCTTTGCTCCAGTGGGAAATTGTTAGATAGAGGAAGGAAGAAGCATCCACGATAGCTTTCTCGGATGGGGGTCTGGGGGAAACCGCTCTTTGGCTGCAAAGAGCGGTTTCCCCCAGAAAATTTCCATTACTCCTCCGAGATCTCGTCCAGGGTCATGGCGAAGCCGGGCACGCACTGGGTCATGAAATCCTGCACCTCGGGCAGATCGATTTTGTCGATGGATTTTTTGACGGACTTGCGGGCGGATTCAAATTCCAGATTGCCGGATTTGCGTTCCTCCAGACATTTGATGTAGGCGCATATGCGGTCGGCGGCCTTGACGATTTTCCAGGCTTCGGCGGTTTCGTCGTGGGCGATGAGGGGCGTATAATAATCGCGCAGGTCCGGGGGCAGCATGGAAAGCAGCTTTTGGGCGGCGATGTCCTCTAACTTATTGTACTCCGTTTTGATAGCGGGGTTGTGGTGCTTGATGGGTGTGGGCAGGTCGCCGGTGATGACCTCGCTTGCATCGTGGTACATGGCAAGGGCCATGATGTATTCGGCGTTGTATTCGCGGTTATAGCGCGCGTTGCCCATCACGGCGATGGCGTGGGCGATCATGGCGGTCTGCAGGGCGTGTTCCATGTCGTTTTCCGGCAGGGTATTGCGCATCAGGCCCCAGCGCTGAATGAATTTCATGCGGTTGATATAGGCGAAAAAATGGTGCTCCATGGCGATATCTCCTTGACATATGGTGGGATCGTGTTATAATGAAACAGTATCCGCTGGGGGCGCCGCAAAAGGCGGCTGAGAGAGAACCCTTGGAACCTGTGTAGGTCATCCTACCGTAGGGAAGCGGCGAATGGGCCCAAGGTTCGTTCGTTTCCCACATGCGCAGGCGTGTGGGTTTTTCATTTACACGCGGAACACAAAAGGAGGAAGCTTTTATGTCTGAATGGCTCAATGACGCGTTTTCCAAATTCGGCAAGATTTCGGGCGTCACCTGGATCGCCCTGGGCGTCGTGGCGGCCCTGGGGCTGGTGGTGCTGGCGATAAGTACGTCCAAAAAGAAGTGGACGGCGAAAATGATCGCTTTCGGCGCGCTGGCCATCGCCCTGTCGTTCGTGCTCAGCTGCGTGCGGCTGTACCGCATGCCCACGGGCGGCAGCGTTACGCCGGGCAGCATGCTGCCCCTGATGCTGTTTTCAGTCGCTTTCGGCATGGGCCCCGGCCTGCTGGCGGGGCTGGCTTACGGCTTGCTGCAATACTTGCAGGGCGGCTGGTGGCTGAACGTGTGGCAGTTCCTGCTGGATTATCTGCTGGCTTTCGCGGCGCTGGGTCTGGCGGGCATCGCCCACAATAAGAAGGACCGGTGGATGTATTTGTCCATCCCCGTGGCGGCTTTGGGCCGGGCTGTGTGCGCCATTTTAGCGGGGCTTATGTGGGTGGCGGATACGCCGCTGGAGGAATTGACCATCGGCTCTATGCAGTTTAATTCTCCTCTGCTGTACTCCATCGTGTACAACGGCGCGTACCTGATCCCCGACACCCTGATCTGCCTGCTGCTGGCATTCCTGATCGCCAAACCGCTGGTGAAGATCATGAAAACAAAATAATGCGAGCATGGCCGCTGGAAACTCCAGCGGCCTTTTTTTATCCACGTTCCGCGGCGATTTCGGGGCTTTCCTCCAGCACCCGGTACATTTCGGCGGCGTTTTCCTTGCGCGCCACTTCTTTCACGTCGGTGATCTCGTAGCGGCCCACCCGGTTGCCGAAGCGGATCTCCATGATATCGCCTTCCTTGATTTCGGCCCCGGCCTTGGCGACCTTCCCGTTGATGGTGACGCGGCCGCCGTCGCAGGCTTCCTTAGCCACGGTGCGGCGCTTGATGATGCGGGAAACCTTCAAATATTTATCCAGTCGCAAAAAGATTCACCTGCTTTCCCTATAAGAAAAGCCGCGCCAGAAGGCACGGCTTATCGGCGTTTCAAAATTAGTTCAGGCTGTCCTTCAGGGCCTTGCCAACCTTGAAAGCGGCGGTCTTGCTTTCGTCGATCTTGATTTCTTCGCCGGTGCGGGGATTGCGTGCGGTGCGGGCGGGGCGGACTTTGCTTTCAAAGGTGCCAAAGCCAACCAGCTGAACCTTGTCGCCAGCCTTCAGGGTTTCGGTAACGACTTCCACAAAAGCGCCCAGCGCCTTTTCGGCGTCCTTCTTGGACAGTTCGGCCTTCTGAGCCAGGGCAACGATCAGTTCGGACTTGTTCATGAATAAAACCTCCATCGCATTGTTTGTGTTCGCCCGGGCATCAGGCCTGCGGGCAATTTTTGTTCCTCTCCCAGTATACATCCATTTCTGATATTGTCAAGTCCTGAAAGCGTTTTCCTGCCTGGAAAATCGCGGTTTCCATGGCGGAAAATCGGTTTATGAACTTATTCGTGGCTTTTTCCAGCGCCTCCCCGGCGTCGATGCCCGCCAAACGGGCGGAATTGACGCAGGCGAAGAATAAATCGCCGAACTCCATTTCCAATCCGCCGGTGGGGGTATTCAGTTCTGCCAACACCTCGTCCGCTTCCTCATACACTTTTTTCAGTGCATGCTGAGCGTCGGGATCAACGAAGCCCACGTCCTGCGCTTTTTTCTGCACCTTGGCGGCACGCATGAGGGGCGGCAGACCAGGAGAAACGGCCCGCAGCACTTCGGACTGGGTTTTGAAGCCCCTCTCCTCCTTCTTGATCTTTTCCCAATTTTTCAGCACATCCTCGGCGGTTTCGCAGTGATCGGAGCCGAAAATATGGCGGTGCCGGGCGATCATTTTGCGGCAGATGCAGGTGGTCACGTCGGAAAGCTCGAAGGTGCCGTACTGGCGGCCGATATTGGCCTGGAAGACCACTTGCAGCAGCACGTCGCCCAATTCGTCCGCCACGTGGTCCCAATCCCCTTCCGCCACGGCGGCGGCGGTTTCGTAGGCTTCCTCGATCAGGTACTTGCGCAGGGATTCGTGCGTCTGCTCCCTGTCCCAGGGGCAGCCGTTTTCGCCCCGCAGGATGGCCATGACCCGCACCAGATCATAAAAATCGAAGCGTTTCCTATCCGTCAATTCCAGGGGTGGCAGCAGGGCGGCGCAGGTGTGGTCGTACTTCTTCTGCCGGTCCAGATCGGAAAGGGGGATTTCCACATATTTGCGGATGGGCACATCAGCGGGTGGGAAGAACAGCACTGGCTGGTCCGGGTCGTACCAGTTCAGCAGTTGTAGCTTGCAGTCGCCCATGAGGATTTTGGTATCGCATTCCAAAATCAGCAGCGGATTTTGAATGGATGTGATTTCCAGGCTGCTGGCCGTCTGTATTTCAATTTTTTCCTGTGCGGGAGCGGCGGCCAGGAAAGGGGAACTCAGGGCAACGCCGGGCAGCACCGTTACGTCCGCCTTTGCGCGGAGCGCGGCCACGGTTTCGTCGGTGGAAGCGTCGAACACCGCGTAGCAAACCGCTTGATTTTCCGCCGCTTGCAGCAGGTATTCCACGGCGCGGGCCTTCAATTCCTCAAAATCTTCGCATTCCTCGTGCAGAAAATCTAGCGTTTCAAATTGTACCCCGATTTCCGCCAGATAATCCGCCGCGTCGCAGCGCAGGCGGGTACGCAGGATCACCTTTTCGGCGCTTTTGATGGTATTGATCGTGCCCAGGGTCAAATAGTCCCGGCTGCCGGGGCCTAAAGAAACGATGCATATAGATTTCATTTTTTATCCCCTTATAAAAGGTTGGTTTCCCCCAGATAAGCCTTCGTTATTTTACGAACCTTCTGACCTTCGCGGGTAAATCCTCTTTGCTGATGGCTCCCGTTTTGAGGGCTGCGAACACATAGACGGCGGCCCCGAGAGCGACGCACAGCAGAATGCCCGCGGTGAGCTTAAAGCCGTTGAGGCTGCCGGGATATCCGAAGCCGAAGCGCCACAGAGCGTAGACCACTCCGCCCATGAGGGCGGCGCAGGCGAAGGGCTTGATGACCACGTCTAAGAAATTGAAGCGGTAGCCGGTATACTTGCCCACAAAGTACAGGTTGGGGATCATGCTGGCGGTGTAGCAGAGCAGGGACGCCCAAGGCGCGCCATGGATGTCCACGCCGGGAATGCGCACCAACGTATAGTTCAGAGCGATTTTCATGACCACGCCGACGACCAGGGTGTACATGGGGATGCGCTGCTTGCCCGCGCCCTGAAGGATGCCGCTGGTGGCCTGCACCATGGTAAAGAGCACGATGGTCAGGGAGGAAATCTGCAAAAGCTCCGCCGCCACGTCCAGCTGGGGGCCGGTATAGCTGCCCCGATAGCAGAGGTACAGGATGGGCTGGGCCAGCAGGCTCATGCCGATGGAGCAGGGGAAGCCGATCACCGCCGCCATGCGCAGGCCGATGCCCGTTTCCTTGACCACGTATTCCCGTTCGCCCCGGGCCAGCCCGCTGGCAATGTCCGGCACCAAATTGGTACTCATAGCCATGGCCAGGGCCGTTGGTACGTTGATGAGCGTCAGCACCGGCCCGGCATACGCGCCATAGCGGATCAATGCGTCTTCGCTCGCCATGCCCGCCTCCTCCATGAGTTGGGTGAGCATGATGCTGTCGATGAATCCCGCCAGGGGCACGATGCACGCGCCTAAGGTGATGGGCACGGCTACCAGGATCAGCCGCTGGGTGATGAACCGGTCGGTGAGGGTTTCGCTGTCGGGCCGCTGGGGGATAAGGTTCAGGGCCTTTTCAGCCTGCTTATGCCGCAGCAGCATATACAGCAGGGCCGCGCCTTCCGCGATGGTGCCGCCCAGCAGCGCGCCCGCCGCGCCTAAGGCCACGCCGCCCCGGCGCATGCCCCAGTAAGCGAAGGGCAGGGCGATGGCAACGCGGCCCACCTGCTCGATGAGCTGGGAAACGGCGGTGGGCAGCATGTTCCTTTGCCCCTGCAAAAAGCCCCGGAACGCGCTCATGACGCACACGAAGAACGGGCTGGGGGCGATTGCCATATAGCCCGCTTTCGTCTGCTCCGTGCCCTGCCACGCCGCCAGCTGCCCGGAAAATACCAGCATGAGCAGGGTGGTCAGCAGGCCCAGGACGAACAGCATGCGCATGGCTAACCTGAAAATGCGCCGGGCGTTGTTCGGGTCTTCCACGGTGACGTAATGGGCCACCATGCGGGAAATGGCGACGGGCAATCCGGCGGAGGAAACGGTCAAAAGCAGGTTGTAGGCCGGGAATACCTTGTGGTACACGCCCATGCCCTCCGGCCCGATCAGGTGCGCCAGGGGGATGCGGTACAGCACCCCCACCACCTTGCAGATGATCCCCGCCACCCCCAAAATGGACACCCCGCCGATCAGGGTTTTCTGTTTCTGGGTCATAAAGGCTCCTCTTTGCCAATATCCAAAATCCGCCTTCCCCATTTGGGGAAGGCAGGAAAATCAAATGTCGTTATCGGTGTTTTGTTCGGTTTCGGTTCCGGGGGGTTCGCCAGTCCCATCCTCGGTCAGGGCGTCGGGATTGGGCTCCGCCGTTTCTTCCTCCGCGGCTTCCTCTTCCTTTTCCGCCCGGGCCACGGCCACGATGCGGCTGCCCTCGGCCACCCGCATGAGGCGTACGCCCTGGGTGGCGCGGCCGCAGACGCGGATATCCTCAACGGGGGTGCGGATCACGGTGCCGTCGTCGGTGATGAGCAGGATGTCTTCCTCCTCGTGCACCATGAGCTGGGCCACCAGATCGCCGGTCTTTTCGGTCAGGTTCATGGCGATGATGCCCTTGCCGCCGCGGTTGGTTTCGCGGTAGGCTTCGGGATCGGTGCGCTTGCCGTAGCCGTTTTCGGTGATGGACATGACCAGGCAATCGTCCTCGATCACACACAGGTCGGTCACCCGGTCGTCCTCCGCTAAGTTCATGCTTTTGACGCCGTGGCTCACGCGGCCCATGGCGCGCACGTGGCGCTCGGCGAAGCGAATGGCCTTGCCCTTTTTGGTGCCCAACAGCAATTCTTCCCCGTCGTGGCACATTTCAACCCCGATCAGCTCGTCTCCTTCGTTCAATACGATGGCGATCAGGCCCGCCTTGCGCAGGTTCTGGAACTCGGAAAGAGCTGTCTTTTTGATCAGGCCTTCCCGCGTCGCCATGATCAGGTAGCGGCCCTCCGCCATTTCGGGCATGGGGATCATGGTGGTCACCTTTTCGCCCCCCGCCAATTGCAGCAGGTTCACGATGGCGGTGCCCCGGGCGGTGCGGCCCGCTTCGGGAATTTGATAACAGGTCAGCGTGTACACCCGGCCCTTATTGGTAAAGAACAGGATGGGTTCATGGGAATTGACGATGCGGATGTTCTCGGCGTAGTCGTCTTCCCTGGTGGTCATGGCGCTGACGCCCTTGCCGCCCCGGCCCTGGGCCCGATAGGTGGACTTGGGCAGGCGCTTCACGTACCCGAAGTGGGTGAGCGTCACCACCATATCGTCCACGGCGATCAGGTCCGCGATATCGATTTCGCCCTCGATGGCGGAAATCTCCGTGCGCCGGGGATCGGCGAACTTGTTTTTGATCTCGGTCAGCTCGTCCTTGATCACGCCCAGCAGCTTCTGCTTGTCATCCAGCAGGGACTGGAGATAGGCGATGGTCTTTTCCAGCTCCTGATATTCTTCCAGCAGCTTTTCCCGTTCCAGACCGGTCAGGCGGGCAAGGCGCATATCCAGGATGGCCTGGGCCTGCTTGTCGGAAAAGTCAAAGCGGTCCATCAAGGTCTGCTTGGCGGTGGGGGTGTCCGGGCTGTGGCGGATGATATGCACGATCTCGTCGATGTTGTCCAGGGCTTTGAGCAGGCCCTCCAAGATGTGGGCCCTTGCCAGGGATTTGTCGAGATCGTACTTGGTGCGGCGGGTGACCACGTCCTCCTGGTGGAGAATATAGTAATACAATGCGTCCCGAAGGGACAGCACCTTGGGCTCCCCGTTCACCAGGGCCAGCATGATCACGCCAAAGGTATCCTGCATCTGGGTGTGCTTATAGAGATAATTCAGCACCACCTGGGCCTGCACGTCACGCTTGAGTTCGATCACGATGCGCATGCCGTTGCGGTCGCTCTCGTCGCGGATGTCGCTGATGCCGTCTAAGCGCTTTTCATGCACCAGCTCGGCGATTTTTTCCACCAAGCGCGCTTTGTTGACGGCGTAGGGGATTTCGGTGACGATGATGCGGTCGCGCCCGGAGGCCATAGATTCGATTTCCGTTTTCGCCCTTGTCACGATGCGGCCCCGGCCCGTGTGGTAGGCTTCCCGGATGCCGCTGCGGCCCAGAATGATGCCGCCGGTGGGAAAGTCCGGGCCTTTAATGTGCTCCATCAGGTCGTCCAGGGTGGCGTCCGGGTTATCGATGAGGCAGATGCAGCCGTCGATGACCTCGCCCAAATTGTGGGGCGGAATGTTCGTCGCCATGCCCACGGCGATGCCGCTGGTGCCGTTCACCAAAAGGTTCGGGAACCGGGAGGGCAGCACGGCGGGCTGCATCAGGGTCTCGTCAAAGTTCGGGTAGAAGTCCACGGTCTCCTTGTCCAGGTCGCGCACCATTTCCATGGCGAGCTTGGACAGGCGGGCCTCCGTGTAACGCATGGCGG
>JAFXMP010000143.1 GCA_017530275.1 Clostridia bacterium
CGTCCCGGGTGGGATAATCGTTGCCGAACACCCGCAGATGATCCAGCTTTCCGGAAGCCACCTGGCAGATGTAGGGCATCAGATTGTTGGGAATGCCGCTGGGGTCCTCGCCGATGCGGCCGGATTCATGGGCGCCGATGGGGTTAAAGTAACGCAGCAGGATAAAGGAACGGGTGGGATCAGCCTGTGCCACGTCGGTCAGAATCCGTTCGCTGATCCACTTGGTCCAGCCGTAAGGATTGGTGCAGCCGGTGGGAAAATCCTCCCGCAGGGGCATTTCCTGATTGGTGCCGTATACGGTGGCGGAGGAGGAGAACACCAGCACATTGCAGTTGTATTTGGGCATCACCTTGCACAGCATCATGGTGGCGTCTAAGTTGTTCTGATAATACTTGAGCGGCTTCGCCACAGATTCACCCACAGCCTTGAGCCCGGCGAAATGAATCACCGCGTCAATGGGATACTGTTCAAAAACCCGGATTACGGTCTTTTCATCCGTACAGTCGCCCACGATCAGCGGGGCCTGTTTTCCAGTCAATTCCTGGACCCTGCGCAGGGATTCGGGGCTGGAGTTGTCCAAATTATCCAGTACCACCACATCATGGCCCGCCTGGAGAAGGCACAGGGCCGTATGGGAACCGATATAACCGGCGCCCCCAGTCAGCAATACACGCATGATCGTTTCCTCCTCATCATTGTTTCATCTCACATAATAAGCGCAAAGTAAGGTCAGTGTCAAGATACGGAATTTATTTATTTGGTAGTGATCTTATTCACTGATCCAGCCCCGATACAGGGCGATTTCGTATACGCCCTGGGCCATGCCCTCGGCCAGCCACTGCTGATAAACCGGATGGGACAGCAGATAATCTTCCCGAGGGGTGGACATAAAGCCCATTTCAACCAGGAAACAGGTCATCTGCGCCCAATTATTGCCTACAAACTGGTCCGAAAGCGTAACCAGGCCGTATTTATCCTCCAGGGAATAGCCGACACGGGTTTTCATGGCGTCGATAAGGATCTCTCCCATAGCCCGGTAGGTGGGCGGATCGGCTACTGCCTTGGCGTAATCAGAATGCAGGGGCGCGTAAACGGAAAAACCCAGCTTAGTATTGCTTTGCCGGGTGTCGGCGTGAAGCCGCAGCATGATATCCGCCCCGGCGTCGGCGGCCACCTGGCAGCGTTCCTGATTGGTGAGGAACTGATCCTGTCTTTCACGGGTCATGACGACTGTCGCGCCTTGGCGCAGCAGCTCGTCCCGCAGGAGCATGCCGATTTCCAGCACCACGATGGATTCCTTGCGCTGGGTTTCCGTGCCCTGGGCCATGCCGGCGGTTCCGGTGGTGGCGCCGTCCAGGCCGGGGCCCAGCGGCTCCTTCACCAAATGTCCGTTTTCCTGGTGGCCCGGATCAATGCACACGGTCACGCCGGAAAGACGTCCTTCCTGCTGATCGGCGGCTGCCGGCGCTTCATAGGCTTTGCGCGCCTGAGCTTCCGCCAGCACGCTTTCCTTTCCAGACAGCACCTGCACCGTAATCAGCGTGCGGGCGTAGGTCAGCGGCATGTCGATTTCACCGGAATACCGTCCGTCTTCTTGGGGATATACGGGGAATACGGCGGTTTCCTGCTTGCTGCGGGCTTTCAGCAGCAGGTAATCTGAACCAGGGCAGGAAAACGAATAACGCAGGCCCGAGACGGTTTCCTCCAACTGCAGGTCCGTTACCTTGCCCGAAGCTTTGCCCGATGGCTTTTTGTAATTGGACGCGGCGGGGAGCGTTGCGCTGCCGGAAGCCAACTGCCTTTTGCCGTCCAGGGTGGTCATGTTGATCTTAACTTTGCCGCCCGCCTGGGAATGGTTCAGGGAGATTTCTCCGTCAAAATGTCCGTCCGGCCCGTAAATCACCATTTTTCCGCTTTCCTGCGGCGCGGTGAAAGTTAAAAGCAAAAAATCCTGATCCGGCAGATCCGTGGAATAAGATACAGTGCATTCCCCCGGCTTCAGATCGATTGCCTGGGAAGCAGCAAAGGCGCAGGAGCAGGGAAGAAGCAGGAGAAAAATCAGAATCAGCTTTCCAAAGCGCATACGCATCGATCCTTTCAGGTTGCTTTTCTATCTATTTTATTTTATCATGGTTCGGCAGGATTGGCAATTGAATAAATGGAAATAATATGCTACAATGCTGAGGATGGTTTGGGGAAGGGAGAAGACTATGAACCGGAAGATAAGCCGGAAGATTAACCGGAAAAGGCGAAAGCATTTTTATCATATCGGCATGTTTGGCCGGCTGCTTGCCACACTTCCATCCTCCACTCCGCTGCTTTACCCCATTTATTTGGCGGCACAGCTGGATACAGTGGAAGAAACCTACGTATCCAGCCAATGGCCGAAGGAATTCGACGGGCTGAAAATCGCCTATCTTTCCGATATCCATTATGGAACGCTGCTGAAGGAGGACCGCGTCAGAAAACTGGCGCAGCGGGTAAACGAATTAGAAGCGGATATCGTTCTGCTTGGCGGCGATTACGCGGAGAACTCCTCTGGAGCCGTTGAATTCTTCCAACTGAAACCGGGCTTCCAAGCCCGAATCGCTGTATTGGGCGCTTACGGCAATCACGATCGGCTTTGGCCGGAGAGCAACATGGACAGGATCGCCCGGGAAATGCGGCAGGACGGTGTGATTCCCATGCTCAACGACGTATATATGATCAAACGGAACGGTAAACAAATCGCTTTTGCCAGCACGGACGATTATTATAAAGGCAAGCCGGCCTTGTACAAGGTGGCGCAGCAATGCAGGAAAGCCGATTTTACCGTCTTTTTCCCTCATAATCCGGATATATTGCCAGAAACCTACCACATGCCCGGCGGTCCCTTTTATCAACTGGCGATTTGCGGTCATACCCACGGGGGACAGGTCGCCATTGGCGGCCACGCTATCAAATCTTCCAGTATCTATGGAGACCGGTATTTGTCCGGCTGGAAGCACGAGCAGGGAAGGGATATCCTGGTCAGCAACGGGGTGGGCACCTCGGGCCTGCCGGTGCGGTTTGGCGCGCGGCCGCAGATTCATCTGCTGACGATGAAAACCAAAGAAGAAAAAAAGCCTCCGGCGGAGTGATCCCAGCCGGAGGCTCGCTTATTTGTTCAATGAGTGCGGGGAAAGCCTGTCGGCCTGCGGCGGAGGGTCATACCGCGTCCCGCATATCCTCCTTTACAATGTATCCATCGATCGCGTCCAGGAACCGGGGAATATCCTGTTCCTCCATGCTGCCGGTATCCAGGAACATGTGATCCCGGGCGGAATACATCATGGCCAGAATGCCCAGCGTGGATTTGGGATCGATGTGGAATTTCTCGGAACGAAGAAAAATATCGTTCCCGAAATCCTTGCAGATGCTGCTTAACTTCTCCGCAGCCTTCATCGAATCGACGTGAATGTGAATGTTCATGGAGCCTCCTTTCGCAAAACGATTTGTTTTGCAGAGAACCGGAAACGTTTCCGGTTGATTTGCAGGTCTCTCCAAACCTGCGTCCGTAGTATAGCACGCAAAAAAAGAACGCGCAAGACGGCGGAGCCGCCACTTTTTTTTCGCTTATTTTGTAAAGGATGTACATATCGGAATAGAAAATTACAATGTAAGATATGGATTTGGAAAATACATGATCAAAAAAGACATGAATAGGGCTGAAAATACAGCGGCAAGTAAATTCTTCCATACCATCCCTTGCTTCTAAGCAGGGATCATGATACAATATATAGGGAATCCCAAGCTTTTGAAAGAGGAGGCACGAATGAGCAGTATTGACCTGGTGATCAAGATAGGATCCATGGCGCTGATCCGCCGGGAAGATAACGATATCGACTATAATATTTTCGCCCGACTGGGCAGCGAGCTTAGGCCTGGCATGCTGCTGGTATCCTCCGGTGCGACGGAAATCGGCCGTCTGGATTACCTGAAACGGACGGGAAAGCCGCTGCAGGGTGATCCTGAACAGAATAAAACAGATTATTCCGCTCAGGGCCAAGCCATCCTGATGGAAAACTACCGCCGCTTTATCCGGCCAGAATTCGGCGTGCGGCAGGTGCTGGTGGAGCACAATCATTTCAACGACGCCCAGAAACGTCAGCACCTGTATGGACTGCTTACGCGGGCGGCGGAACAGAACGCCGTTCCTATCATCAATTACAACGACTGCGTGAGCGATGAAGAAAACCGAAAAATGGAATTGATGAATCTGCAGGCCAAGCACCCTGACGCCCAGGTGGTGGAATGCGTAGATAACGACGAAACGGCGGCGGTGATCGCGGAGCTGGTGCATACCAAGGAACTGATCCTGCTCACCTCCACGGAGGGCATTTACGCTGATCCTTGCGATGCATCTACCTTAGTGAGCGAAATCACAGCGCCTGACGCGGCAACCCTGACCCAAAAGGTGCAGGAATGGCAGACCCATTGCGTGGGCGCGTCCCGTGCTGGAGCCAACGGCGCTGGGGCGAAGCTGGAATACGCCCTGCGCTGCGCCCGTACGGGTGTGATCGTATACATCGCCCACGCCCGTTACCCGATCGCTAAAATTCTTTCCGGTCAGGTTCGACGCACCCGGATCGCCATTGAATGAAAAGGAGGAATTACCTATGATCGATCCCCGTTATGATACCCAATTGCTGATCGAAGGCCATGACTTGGATGAAGACGAGATCCGCGATTTCTTTCTGGAAAACCTGCCCGGCGACTGCCTGCTGGTGGTGGGCGACGATGAACTGATCAAAATTCATTTTCATACCAACGAGCCCTGGGAAGTGCTGAAATACTGCTCCACGCTGGGCGAAATCCACGATATCGTGGTGGAGGATATGGACCGGCAGGCCAGAGGGCTGCAGGGGTAATACGGAGTTGAGAGTGAAGAGTGAAGAGTTGAGAGTTGAGATTCAAGAGTGCAGCGTACAGAGTTCAGATGGTATAGCTTGATTAATAGGGAATTCTGAATTGATCAGCCATAAAAATCTCAACTCTCAACTTTACAAAAAAAGAGCGTCCGCGCGACGCTCTTTTTTTGTCAATACAGCGGGAACTTCGCCGTCAGCTGTTCCACGCCGGCCTTTACGGCGGGAACGGCGGCTTCGCCCTGATCGAGGATGAGGGAAATCCATTCGGCGATCTGCACCATTTCCGGCTCCTTGAAGCCTCGGGTGGTCACGGCGGGGGTGCCGATGCGCACGCCGCTTGTTTCGGCTGGCTTGCGCTGGTCGCGGGGCACCATATTCTTGTTGACGGTGATGTTGGCCATGCCCAGCCAGGTTTCCAGCTGCTTGCCGGTGACCGGGGTATCGCACAGGTCCAGCAGCAGCAGGTGGTTGTCCGTACCGCCGGACACCATGCGCACGCCGCGCTCCCGCAGAGCATTTTCCAGGGCTTTGGCGTTCTTCACGATCTGCCGCTGGTATTCCTTGAATTCGGGTTTCAGCGCTTCGCCGAAGCATACGGCCTTGGCCGCGATCACGTGCTCCAGGGGACCGCCTTGGATACCAGGGAAAATGGCCTTGTCGATGGCCTTCTGATATTGCTCTTTACAAAGAATCAGGCCGCCCCGGGGGCCGCGCAGGGTCTTGTGGGTGGTGGTGGTCACCACGTCGGCATAGGGAATAGGGGAGGGATGGCATCCTGCGGCCACCAAGCCCGCGATGTGCGCCATGTCCACCATGAGCAGCGCGCCCACGTCGTCGGCGATTTTTTTGAACTGGGCAAAATCCAGGGTGCGGGCATAAGCGGAAGCGCCCGCCACGATCAAACGGGGCTTGCATGCCCGGGCGATGCGCAGCACTTCGTCGTAATCGATGCATTCCGTTTCAGGATTGATACCGTAGGCTTCAAAATGGAAATACTTGCCGGAAATGTTCACGGGGCTTCCGTGGGTCAAATGGCCGCCGTTATTGAGGCTCATGCCCAGCACGGAATCGCCGGGCTGCAGCAGGCCGAAATACACAGCCATGTTGGCCTGGGAGCCGCTGTGAGGCTGCACGTTGGCATGCTCCGCGCCGTAAAGCTCCTTGGCCCGGTCGATGGCGATGCGCTCCACCTCGTCCACACAGCCGCAGCCGCCGTAATACCGGCGTCCCGGATATCCTTCCGCGTATTTATTCGTCAGAGGACTGCCCATAGCCGCCATCACGGCGGGGCTGACAAAGTTTTCAGAGGCGATCAGTTCGATATGCGCTTCCTGACGGGCGCATTCGGCCGCGATGGCCTGGGATACTTCCGGGTCCTGGTTCAGGCACGGGGGCAGATTCCACATTTTGCTTATCCTCCAGTATAAAAATACCGCGTATGACGGACAGGTTTTGCCGCAGCACACGTCTAAGATGCTTACTGCTGCTTCCTCTCGGACCTGACAGGGTTCACACCGCAACATCGCACGGGACCCGCCAGCCATACACGGCTTGATTATTATATAGCAGCCGTGGAAAAAAAACAAGACCCATTTCTCTTCCCCTGTGTTTTTCCCTGTATGTTTTCTGTTTTTTGCTGGCGCAGATGCCGGAACCATTCTCCTTTTCGGGCATAGGATGGGTTTGAAGGCCGCGTAAAAACGGCTGGATGCCAACCGCGCTGCCGGTGGTCCGGCGCGCAAAGTAAGGAGGCGCAAAAGGCATGAGTTTCTATTCCTACAAAAACGCCAATCCCGGATGCTGCCCCGGCACCATTTCCGGTAACGCCCTGGAGGGACTGGATGAAAAGGTATGCATTCAGGTGCAGCGGGTGTACGACAGCTGTTTGCAGCAGCAGCAGTTGACCAACGTGAACGTGACCGTGACCAGCTATGCCCAGGTGGTCACCACCGGGTGCTGCTGCAACGCGGAAACCGAGGAAGTGCCGCCCACCACCGCGCCGGTGCCGCCCATCACCTTTGAATCCTGCCGCAGCAGCGCCATGGATGTGGATATCAGCAACCTGAGCGTGGAGCGGCTGTGCGACCGGCCCTGCTTCGCCCGGGTGCGCGGGGCAGTGCAAATTCCCATCGACATCCTGTTCACTGACAGCCAATGCAACGAATTCATCGGCAAAGCGATTGTGACGGTGAACCGGGATGTGCTGCTGGCGGTGCCCGATGATTCCATCGTGCCCTTCAACCTGGAGGGCATGGCCAGCGCGGTGTGCGTGGCTGGCAGCTACCAGGGCAACAACGTGTTCCGCCTGACTGTGTGCGTCACCATCGTGCTGAAGGTGCTGGCCAAAGTGGAGATCCTGGTGCCCAGCTACGGCTTTTGCCCGATCCCGCCCTGTGAGGAATTCGCCGACAGCGTATGCGACGAATTCTTCTCCCTTCCTCTGTTCCCGCCCACCACTTTGTGCGATGAGGAAAACTTCCAGGGGAATTCCAACTGTAATTGTAACTGCAGCGCAAGCACCAATTGCGGCAACTGCGCAAACCGTTCCCGAGGCTGCTGCGGAAACCGCTGATCATCAAAAAAACGAAAAACAGGGGGAGAAAGGCAGGCGCCTTTCTCCCTTTGCATATTGTATCGACCATGGTAAAAAACGATTGCCCTGCTCTTCATTGCTCGTTTGCTTGACATATTTGAAAAGGCAGATATAATGATGAAGAAACTGCAAACAATACGGCATGCAGCTTTTCTATGGAAAAAGGGGAGAGGACATGTATTACGTTTACCGGCCTTCCACATATTATCCCAATCCAATCCTGATTGCCGCAGCGGTGATTCCCGCGGTGCTGCTTCTTATTTATGTTTACAAAAGAGACCGGCTGGAGAAGGAGCCCGCCTCTCTGCTGGCCATATTGCTTTTGCAGGGAATCATTTCCACCGCCCTGGCGGTCTATGCGGAACGCATTGGAGCCAAGCTCCTGTCCGCCGTTCTTCCTTCTGATTCTTTGCTGTATCAGGTACTGTTCTATGTGCTGGTGGTCGGCCTTGCGGAGGAGGGCTTCAAATTTCTGCTGCTCAAATGGCGCACCTGGCGTTCACCCCATTTCAACTGCCAGTTTGACGGTGTTGTGTATGCGGTGTTCGTTTCTTTGGGTTTTGCCCTGTGGGAAAACATCGATTATGTGGTGATGTACGGTTTGAGCGCGGCGCTGCTGCGGGCAGTCACGGCCATTCCCGGTCACGCCTGCTTCGGCGTGTTCATGGGTGCGTGGTATGGCTTGGCGAAATCCCATGAACGTCATGGACACGCCCGCTATGCGCAAATCTGCCTGCGGCTTTCTCTGCTGTGCCCTATGCTGCTGCACGGCCTGTACGATCTGATTGCCACGCTGGATCGAACCGAGACATCGCTTTACTTTGTGGGTTTTATTGCGCTGATATTCTTTGCGGCCTATATCACCGTGCGCAATTTATCCAGGCGGGACCGGTATATCTGATTGCAGGGAGGAAACTGTATTTTGCCCAGCCAGAGAAAAAACGCCCGGCAGCAGGCCATGACAGTGGCCTTCTGCGGGATGGCCGCCGCGCTGTCAGTGGTGATCATGATGACCGGCGGGGTGATCCCCATTGCCACCTATGCCGTGCCCATGCTGTGCGGTACGCTGCTGCTGCCCATTCTGATCGAGTTTGGGAAAAGCGCCGCCTGGGCCACCTTTTTTTCTGTCGCGCTGCTGTCGCTGATCCTGGGCTTTGATAAGGAAGCGGCGTTCTTTTATCTGTTTATCGGGTATTATCCCATCGTGAAATGGCCGCTGGACAGAGTAAAACCCAAGGGAAAGCGTATCCTGTGCAAGGCGCTGCTGTTTACATGCGCCATTGGCGTCATGTACGCCCTTATGTATCTGCTGTTTCCCATGGAGGCCATGATGCAGGAATTTAAGGAAATGGGGATCGCGTTGACCGTGGGCTTTGTGATCGTTTATGCGGGCTGTATGTTTCTGTATGATTTTTTGTTGGTGCAGCTATTGCCTGTTTACGCCAACCGGATACGGCCCAAACTGAAATTTATGATCAAGCAGTAAGGCACGCATCCCAATTTTGCCATGATTGCTTCAACATTTGTCCACAAATCCATGCTATGCTGAATGCTGCCGGGATAGGCGCGCCTGAACCGGCAATCAACAGGAGACACATTTAAGGGAGGGGATCATCATGTCGTTTCTTCGGAATATAGGCCAGCGTATCGCCGCTTTTATGAACGGACGCACTGGGTTTGATCAGTTGAGCCTCGCCTGCCTGATCGGCAGCATTGCGCTGCAGTTTATCGCGTCTCTGACGGGGATCCCGCTGCTGATGCTGCTCAGCCTGGCTGCATACGGGTACTCTCTGTTTCGCATCTTTTCCCGGAGAAGCTATAAAAGGCAGCAGGAAAATGAGAAATTCTGCGCATGGTGGGCCAATTTGAAGACCAAGACCATTCAATTCTGCAAGCGGCTCAAGCTCATGCGCCAGTACAAGTATTTCAAATGCCCCCAGTGCAAAGCCCTGCTGCGAATGAGCCGGGGCGCGGGGGAGAAAGAAATCTGCTGCCCCAAGTGCCAGAACCGGTTCAAGCAGAAATCCTGAGGGAGGATGCATTATGTTCGGTTATGTGCGCCCCTATGGCGCGGACTTATCCGAGGAAGAAAAGAAACGCTACAAGGCCGTGTACTGCGGCCTGTGCCGCGTGCTGAATGAGAAATACGGTCTGGCAGGCCGCATGGGCCTCAATTTTGATATGACCTTCCTGCTGCTGCTTTTGAGTTCGCTGTACGAACCGGAGGAAAAGCAGCGGGAAACGGTCTGCCCGCCCCATCCGGTGAAAAAGCATCCGGAAATCATAACGTCGTTTACCGATTATGCCGCTGGGATGACCGTAGCACTGACTTATTACAAAGCGCTGGACGATTGGGAGGACGAGCGGAAAGCTTCCGGCAAGGTATATTCCGACCTGCTCAAGCGTCACTATCAGGCGGTAAAAGCGGAGTGGCCAAGGCCCTGCGAGGCCATTGAAAGCTGTATCAGCGCTATCCATGAGGTGGAAAAGGACCCCAAAGCCCAGCCCGAGCGGGCGGCGGACTTATCAGGAAGGATGCTGAGCGCTATCTTCACGGTCAAGGATGATTATTTTCGGCCTCATATGGCGGCTCTCGGCTATTATCTGGGCAAATTCATTTATATGATGGACGCGGCGGTGGACTACGACCAGGACATGAAAAAGGGCTGCTTTAATCCCCTGCCGGCCATGGACTTAAAGCCGGAAGCCGCGGGGGACATGCTGCGTCAGCCTCTGGGCCAGGCGGCTGAAATCTTTGAAGGACTGCCCCTGGTGCAGGATGTGAACATCATGCGCAATATCCTCTATTCCGGCGTTTGGCAAAGCTATAACGAAATGCTCAGCCGGAAAAAGAACCAGGAAAAAACGGAACCAAGCCAACAGACAGAAGGTGAACAGCATGGTCACTGATCCTCACAGGGTATTGGGCGTGAAGCCCGGGGCCACGCCGGATGAAATCAAAAAAGCGTACCGCCAGAAGGCCAAGGAATGCCATCCCGACCTGCACCCGGACGACCCCAACGCCACGAAAAAAATGAACGAAGTCAATGAGGCTTACGATATGCTGATGCATCCTGAAAAGTATCAGGCGCGGCAGCAGCAATCCCAGAGCTATCAGCAAACTTACAGCAATCCCTTTACCCAGCAGCGCGGCAGTTCTTATGGCGGGTATCAGGGAAATACCAGCTATGGCGGAAACGGTCCGTTTGGCGGCGGCCAAAGCGGCGGCTGGTATGATTTTGATGATCTGTTCGGCTTCGGTTCCGCCCGGCGTGCGTCCAGCGTACAGCCGCCCCAGGAAATGCCCTTTGACAGCATGGAGGTACGCACCGCCATCCGCGCCATCAACAGCGGCCGCTGGCAGGAGGCAATCAGCATTTTGGCTAACGTTCCCAGCACCGGGCGCAACGCACGCTGGCATTATCTCATGGGCCTTTCCCAGCAGGGCGCGGGCAATACCATGATGGCCCAGGAGGAAATGCAGCGCGCTTCCCAAATGGAACCCAACAACGCTTTGTATCATCAGCTATTGCAGCAGTACAGGCAGGCGGGACAAACCTACGAACAGCGTTCCCAGGGCTGGGGTTTTAATATGGGCGCTATGGACCCCTCCCGCTGGTGTATGCGCATCTGTTTGATCAATTTGTTCTGCAATTTCTGCTGCCGGTGCCTCTAATGCTTTTTCCAAAAATATTTACGGCGGAGCTGTTTAAGCCCCGCTGCTGTTTTTATCAATTCAATTCTTTTTCAATGGCTTTCAGCAGATCATCGTATTCCTCAAAAGCAGGCAGTTCAGGATGATCCTTCTTGATCTGCTCCGTGGACCGGAACAGGAAGCCCGCCTTGCTGGCCTGGATCATGGCCAGGTCGTTGTAGCTGTCGCCTGCCGCGATGGTTTCAAAGCCGATGGATTGGAGGGCTTTGACCGAAACCAGCTTGGATTTTTCCGCCCGCATATGGAAGCCCGTCACCGCGCCGTCGGGGGCTACCTCCAGCGTATTGCAGAAAATGGTGGGCCAGCCCAGTTTTTTCATCAAAGGTCCGGCGAACTGGGTGAAGGTGTCGCTTAAAATAATCACCTGAGTCTTTTCCCGAAGAGCGTCCAAAAACTCCCGCGCGCCGGGCATGGGATCGATTTTTTCGATGGTGGCTTTGATTTCGTTAAGGCCCAGCTTGTGCTCCCGCAGGATGCCTAAGCGCCAGTTCATCAGCTTATTATAATCGGGCTCGTCCCGGGTGGTGCGCTTCAATTCGGGAATCCCGCTGGCCTGAGAAAACGCGATCCATATCTCCGGCACCAGCACGCCTTCCAGGTCCAGACAGACGATGTTCATGCGGTGTGTCCTCCTTGTTTTTGGTACGAAAAGGTTATACCATATTTGCAACCTTTTTTCAACACAGCGACAGGAAAAGAACAGAAACATGTATTGACATGCAATGCCCTTTTCGCTATCATGGTGTAGCGTCAAGAATCAGCATGCGTTCACGGAGGTATAATTATGAAGCCTTATCGGATCGAAACCACCTGCGTCCAGGGCGGCTACACCCCCAAAAACGGCGAACCGCGCCAAATCCCCATCGTCCAGTCCACCACCTTCAAGTACGATACCGGCGAGGATATGGGCAAGCTGTTCGACCTGGAAGCCAGCGGATATTTTTATACCCGGCTGCAAAACCCCACCAATGATTACGTGGCGGCTAAAATCGCTGCTTTGGAGGGCGGCACGGCGGCCATGCTCACCTCCTCCGGCCAGGCGGCCAACTTTTTCGCCATGTTCAATTTGGCCTCCTGCGGCGACCATATGGTAGCGTCATCCAGCATTTACGGCGGCACTTTCAATTTGATCAGCGTCACCATGGCGAAGATGGGCATTGAAACCACCTTCGTTTCGCCGGACTGCACGGATGAGGAATTGAACGCAGCCTTCCGGCCCAATACCAAGTTGGTATTCGGCGAAACCATCGCCAACCCGGCGCTGACCGTACTGGATATCGAGCAGTTTGCCAAGGCGGCCCACGCCCATGGGGTGCCCCTGATCGTGGATAACACATTCGCCACCCCCGTAAATTGTCGGCCCATTGAATGGGGCGCGGATATCGTGACCCATTCCACCACGAAGTACATGGACGGCCATGGCGTCAGCGTGGGCGGAGCCATCGTGGACGGCGGGAAATTCGACTGGATGGCCCATAAGGAAAAATTCCCTGGTCTGTGCACGCCGGACGAAAGTTACCACGGCATCACCTACGCGGAGAAGTTCGGCATGGGCGGCGCGTTCATCACCAAATGCACGGCCCAGCTCATGCGCGACTTCGGTTCCATTCAGTCTCCCCAGCACGCTTTCTACCTGAATTTGGGCCTGGAAAGCCTGCATGTGCGCATGGAACGCCATTGCGAAAACGGGCAGAAGGTGGCGGAATTCCTGCAAAAGCACCCCAAGGTGGAGCGGGTGATCTACTGCGGCTTGCCAGAGGATAAATACTATGCGCGGGCGCAGAAATATCTGCCCAAGGGTTCCTGCGGCGTGGTCAGCTTTGAACTGAAAGGCGGGCGTGAAGCCGCTTCCGTATTCATGAACAGCCTGCGGCTTGCCGCCATTGAAACCCACGTGGCCGACGCGCGCACCTGCTGCCTGAACCCTGCCAGCACCACCCACCGGCAGATGAACGACGAGCAGCTGAAGGCCGCGGGCGTTCCCGCCGGGCTGGTGCGTATGAGCTGCGGCCTGGAAAACGCCCAGGACCTGATTGACGACATCGCCCAGGCGCTGGAAAAAGTAAAATAAAGGAAGGCATTGAACCATGCCCATCAAAATCCCCGATCATCTGCCGGCAGTAGACGTGCTGCACCGGGAAAATATCTTCGTTATGACCCAGGGCCGCGCCACCACGCAGGATATTCGTCCGCTGCAAATTTTGCTGGTGAACCTGATGCCAAAGAAAATACAGACCGAAGTCCAGTTTTCCCGGCTGCTGGGCAACACTTCCCTGCAAATCGAATTAGAGCTGATCGCTCCCAAGACCCATGAATCCGTCAACACGCCGCCGGAGCATTTGCAGGCATTCTATAAGACCTTTGATGATGTAAAGCATCGGAACTTCGACGGCTGCATCATCACCGGCGCGCCGGTAGAGCATTTGCCCTTCGAGGAAGTAGACTACTGGGACGAACTGTGCGAAATCATGGATTGGAGCAAAAAGCACGTCCATTCCACGTTCCATATTTGCTGGGGGGCCCAGGCGGGGCTGTATCACCATTTCGGCATCCCCAAACAGGGCTTAAACGCCAAGCTCTTCGGCGTGTATCCTCATGAAGTAGAATACAAACGAAGCATTTTGTTCCGGGGCTTTGACGACACCTTTTACGTGCCCCACTCCCGCCACACCACCGTGAAACGGGAGGACATCGAAGCTGTGCCGGAATTGCAGATTTTGGCTTCCTCCCCCCAGGCGGGCGTGTACGCGGTATATGCCAAAAAGCACAAGCAGATTTTTATTACCGGCCATTCGGAATACGATGCCGACACATTAGAGCAGGAATACAAGCGGGACGTAGCCGCGGGCAAGCCCATATCCGTGCCGGAAAACTATTATCCGAACAATGACCCTGATCAAAAACCTCTGGTGACTTGGCGGGCGCACGCCAATTTGCTGTTCTGCAACTGGCTGAATTATTTCGTTTACCAGACTACGCCTTATGACCTGTCCATGATCCCAGCGGGCGTACAAACCTTGGAAGAATAACAGGATACAGTGCTGGATCGAGAGCCCAAATTGGAGGCGGCGCGTATGAAAATAAAGATCCCCACCGGATACCGGGCTGATATGGCGGATATTGCGGAAGGAATCAACGAACTGATGGCCGACCTGGAGGATATTCGGGACGAAGCCCAGGAGATGCTGGATGAAAAAGAAAACGATGCTGTCCGGGAAGACATCGGCAAAATGGATGAAGCGATCAAAAAACTCAGCGAAGCGGCGGATCTGTTGGAGCAGGTTGAATCATGACGCAATGGAATAGGTTCAGCGTGACTGTGGTGGGCGGCATGAACCTGGACCTGCTGGGCATACCAAACGGCCCGCTGCTTGCGCGGGATTCCACGCCGGGAAAGATCACCCTGCGCCCCGGCGGCGTGGGAAGGAATATCGCTGCAAGGCTCGCGGAGGCCGGGGCAAAGGTGCGGCTGATCACTGCGTTGGGTTGCGACGAACGGGCGCAGATGCTGGAGCGCATGTGTCAGGCATCCGGTATCGATCTTTCGCTGTCCGTTTTAACAAGTTTTCCTGCCCCCTGCTATTTATGCATTCATGACGAACAGGGCGATATGGCTTTGGCGGTCAACGATATGTCCGCCATGGAATGCCTCACCCCGGAAGCCATGGAAAACAGAATGCAGGCGCTGAACGAGGCGGACGCCTGCGTGCTGGACGCAAATCTGTCCCAGGATACCCTTTTGTATATCGCCCGTAACGCTACCGTTCCCCTGATCCTTGACCCTGTCAGCTGCGCAAAAGCGCCGCGTGTGCGGGAAATTCTACCTTTTCTCACCGTAATTAAGCCAAACCGTATGGAGGTGGAAACGCTGACAGGGGAAAGAAACGTGGAAAAAGCGGCAAAGGCGCTTCTTGCGAAAGGCGTCAAAAATGTGTTCATTTCCCTTGGCGCGGAAGGAGTTTATTACGCCGATGGAATATGCGCGGGGTATCAGGCAGCCCGGCCGCTCCCCACGATACCGGCTACCGGGGCGGGCGACGCGCTTTGTGCCGGATTGACCTTGGCGTTGCTGGCAGGGAAGGATATTCAGGCCTGCGCGCAGGCGGGCCAGGACGCCGCCTTTCAAGCATTGATTCGCGCTAAATAAACAAAGAATGCGTTTATCTTGATTTTTTTGCAGGAAATTTCACAAAATTTGAGAAACATGCTTGCGTTTATGACAAAAAGAGGCTATAATGATTTCCGGTTGGCTGAATCGGGTCTGTGGTTGCAAGCCGATGCCAGTCGCAGGCAAAACGGTCCACGTAAGCCGAAAAAAATTCCGGTGAGCATGGTGCGGTCTAGATGTAAGCCCGGCCGCGCTTTAAGGCGCGAGAGGATGGCGTGAGGGCGCGATGGCGCAGAGCAAAGTCCCGGCCGGCGAGTGTGGGGTCAAAAACCAGGTCAGCCGCAGCCAATCAAATCCACTATATTCATCAGGGGGTCACAGAAACAATGTATCAGGACAAAACGCTGGTGTGCCGTGACTGCGGCAAAGAATTCGTGTTTACCGCAGGCGAACAGGAATTCTACGCTGAAAAGGGTTTCCAGAATGAACCCACCCGCTGCCGTGAGTGCCGTCAGGCCCACAAGGCAGCCCGCAATAGCGGCGCTCCCCGCGAAATGCACGATGCTATCTGCGCTAACTGCGGCAAGCCCACTCAGGTTCCCTTCCTGCCCAGGGAAGACCGTCCCGTGTATTGCAGCGAATGCTTCGCCGCGATGCAGCGCCGGTAAGAGAGAGTAATGCTGCGGAAAGGCAGTACATCCCAGGAGAAATAAATCCTGTGAGGAAAAACGGCATGGCTGGACAAACCGGCTTTGCCGTTTTTTCTTGCGCCGGCAGTCCGTCATAAACCGATTTGTCCCGCCATAGAATTAAGCGGGAGGTGGTTTCTTATGCCATGGCGGCGGGAAGACGAGGTGCGTGTGCAATGCTATCCCAGCGGCAGTAGCCTCATTCTCCGCATCGCCGGGTATGTGCTGATCGGCGTGGGGATCATCCTGATTCTGCTGTGCGTGCCGTTCTGGGCATGGCTCGCGCTGATCGGCGGGGCGCTGATTCTGCTGGGGCTGCTGCTGATTCGGAAATAGGAGGCGGTTATGGCCATGCGCGTGATTTGCGTGAAGGCCCCTCGGGGCCTGCGCGGTTTGCTGAGGATATTCACAAAAGAAAAAAAGAAAGCAAAATAGCCAAAAGGACGCGGAGTTAAAGCCGCGTCCTTTTGGATTATTATTGAACGGATTCTCGTATTTCCAGCGCGGCCGTCACCGTTACATGCTTTGGAGCGCTGCCGTTTTCCATCAGGCCTGCCAGCACATGCATGCTTTGGCGGGCAATTTCCTGCACAGGCTGCACTACCGTGGACAGGCTTGGGGTGGTATAACGGCCGATTTCGATACCGTCCACCCCCATGACGCTCACATCCTGGGGCACACGCAGACCAAGATCGGCCAAGGCGCGGATCACGCCTAAAGCTGCCGTATCGCTCATACAAAAGGCCGCGGTAGTATCCGGGAAGCGTCTGAAACAATCCAGGGCAGAGGCATAAGCGTCCGCTAAAGTCAGGCGGGTTTTCACATAGCGGTCATCCTCGAAGCGCAGCCCCATCGATTCAAAAGCGTCCTTTACTCCCAGCGCTCGCAGGGCAAGGCTGTCCTGCCCTGAACGCTCGCCGCCGAACACGGCGATTTTTCGATGCCCTCTTTGCAGCAGTGCGCATACTGCCTCACAGGCCATTTTCCTGTCGTCCATAGAAACGGAGGAAGCGCGCTCCATGGGCGTTCCTACAGTGGAAACAGTGGCGAACACCATAGGCAGGCTGAGCCCCTCCAATACGGCGCACCGTTCGTCCATACGACTTCCCACGAAAATCAACCCTGATACCCGCCTGCGCCGCAGCAGACCCAGGGCATGGCGGAATTCATCCGCTTCCTCATCGATATACTCCGTGATCAGCGCCGCCTTGCCCGGCCGTTTGCACAGAGCGATTTCTTCCGCAAGCGCATTGAGAAACGGATTGTTCCGACCGCGGATGATCACGGCGATGATCTCCTGCTCTGCCTGTTTGAGCCCTCGGGCGTTGGGATTCACAACAAAATGGCATTCTTCCATTACATGCCTGACACGCTCTTGGGTTTCCATGCTCACGTCGGGCCGGTTATTCAACACGCGGGAAACGGTGGTCACGCTGACGCCAGCTAATGCAGCAATATCCCGAATGGTATATACTTTCATGATTGCCCTCCACGGACGCGGAAGTTATGTCCTTTTCGCCTTTCATTGGTATCGTTATCGGAAACGTTTTCATTTCACGGATAGGATATCACTGTTTTTTCATACCGTCAATCAAAAATTTTAAAAGAAGTTTTTGAATAATGCGCAAATCGTCAAGGCAGAAAGGACGCTGCATGCTATACTGTACATGATCATGTGATCAAGGCACGGAAGGAGGCGCGGAGTGAATAAATACTTTATCCTGTCGGATGCGCTGGACTATATCGAAAGCGGATTGAAAAGCGAAATGACCCAGCAGGAAATCGCGGATCACTGCCGCTGTTCCCTGTCCTCGCTGCAAAAGATGTTCCGATATACCTTTCATATCGGCGTTTCGGACTATGTGACACGCCGCTGTCTTACCTGCTGCGCCCGGGAACTGATTTCCACCAACCGAAGCGCCTATTTGATCGCTTTTGACATTAAGCACCTGACGCCCATCAACGAAGTTTCCACCAAGGCCGGCGATATCGCTATCCGGGATTCTCTCAAACGCATTGAGGAAGCCGCAGAGGAAGATATGCTGCTCTTCCGTATCGGTGGGGATAAATTTGTGCTGGCTACTGGCCGAACGGATCCGGCGGCCGCCGAGGCAATCATGGGAAAGGTGCTCAGCAGAAACGGAGAAGCCTTTGAATGGGAAGGCAGGCAGTTCCCTCTGTCCCTGCATGCCGTCAAGTTCCTGATCCCGGACCGCACGATCCGATACGGCGAGTTATTCAGCGAAATCGCCCAAGCCCTGGATTCTGTAAAATGATTGTTCAAACATTTCAGTTGCATTTTTCCATCATTTGCGGTAAAATATGAATCAACATTGCAGAGGAGGTGCGTTTTCCATGCGTTCAGTCCCCATCAAGCTCAGTTTTGCAGAAGAAGTAAAAACCTTCGTAAACACAGTGAACCGGTATCCTTATGAAGTGGACCTGCGGGCCGGCCGACATGTGGTTGATGCAAAATCCATCCTGGGCATTTTTTCCCTGGATCTGAGCAAACCCATTACCATGGATGTGTACGATGATAACTGCGACGACCTGATCGCCGACATCCAGCCCTTCACCATCTGATTCATTGTGCAGCAAAAAAGCCGCGGGATGGAATGCCTGCGGTTTTTGTTTTCTGAGTTTGATTGAAACGGCCGTTTTTCTGCCAGATCAGCGGCTTGTTTTTTTCGGTAGCGTGTTTTATCATGTTCCGGTGCAACGATACGCGAAGCGAGGTTTTTCCATGAGCAAGACACAGCGGGATTTCACCCAGGGCCCCATCGCGAAGGTCATGATCGCTTTTTCCATGCCGTTTTTGTTATCCAATATTCTCCAGGCGCTGTACGGCGCGGTGGACATGCTGGTGGTGGGCAATTATTCCGATCCGGACCCGGTGATCAGCGCCCAGATTCTTTCCGGCGTAAACATCGGCAGCCAGATCACCCATCTGGTGGCGATGATGGTAAGCGGTCTTACGGTGTCCGGGACGGTGATGGTAGGCCAGTATATCGGCGCACGGAAACAGAAGGACGCTTCCGAAACCGTAGGCACCATGTTCACCCTGATGACGATCGTAGGGCTTGTGCTGATGGCGGTGATGATCCTGTTTTCAGACGCCATTCTGCATTTGCTGGACACCCCGCCGGAAGCCTTTGAACATGCGAAGGAATATTTAATTATTTGCTTAAGCGGCACGCTGTTTATTTTCGGCTATAACGCCATTTCCTCTATTCAGCGAGGCTTGGGGGATTCCATCCGACCGCTGATTTTTGTGGGCGTCGCCTGCCTGGTGAACGTGGCGCTGGATCTTTGGCTGGTGAAAGGCATGGGCATGGGCGCCGCTGGCGCAGCCTGGGCCACTGTCATCGCTCAGGCCATCAGCCTGATCCTGGCCGCCTTGTATTTGAGCAAAAGCAGGTTCATATTCGATTTTAAGCTTCGTTCCTTCCGCATCCAGAAAGAAAAAATGAGCCTGATGGTGAAGCTGGGCATTCCGTCTTCTGTGCAGAGCATCATCGTGAACATTTCCTTCCTGGTGATGACCGCCCTGGTGAACGGGATCGGCGGGGCCACGGCTTCCGCCGCCGTGGGCGTGGTGGGAAAATTCAATTCTTTTGCAATTCTTCCCGCGGTCGCCATGAGCTCCTCTGTCAGCGCTTTCGCGGCGCAGAACATCGGCGCGGGGCTGTATGACCGGGCGAAGAAGAGCCTGAGCGTGGGCGTCGTCATCGCCATGACTATATCCGTGGCCGTATTCGCGGCGGTGCAGCTGTTCCCCGAACCGATCATTGGCGTATTCAGCCCCAATGAAGAAGTGATCCGCTGCGGCATCGAGTATATGCGCACATTCAGTTTTGATTACCTGCTGGTGCCCCTGCAGTTCTGCCTGAACGGCTTGGTCATGGGCGCGGGCCACACCAAGTTTACGCTTCTCAGCTCATCCCTGTCCTCGCTGCTGCTCCGCATCCCGGTGGCGATCCTGTTCGGTTCCACCTTGGGCTGGGGGCTGATGGGCGTGGGGCTTGCTGGCCCTGCCGCCACCGTGGCGGGTGTGATCGTGACCGGCTGGTTCGTGTTCACAGGCCGTTGGAAGCGGGACCGCACCGGCATCCGCCGGGAACAGGAAGCCTGAATACAGCAGGTTGATTTGCGGATCAAATTAACGGCGGCCGTTATACCTAAGCCGATTCATATCCAAATTCTCTGATTTCGTAATAATATTCGTCCCGTTAAACAGGATTATTCACTTCCCTCTATCATCCCATTTCATATATCAATAAACCCTTCAAATACATGGATGGCTTCGCCAGTGAGGACTAAACTGTTTATGGCATAATTGACCGTCAGGTCGCCGCCGGAGAGCTTGACGATGATATCCCGGCCCGCTTCGCAGTATCCGTTGCGCACGGCGGCGGCAGCCACGGCGCATGCCCCGGTGCCGCAGGCCAAGGTTTCCCCGTTGCCCCGCTCCCACACCCGCATGCGCAGGGTGTTTTTGTTGATGATGCGCACGAATTCCGTGTTCACCCGTTCGGGGAACATGGGCGCGTACTCGAATTGCGGGCCGATGATGCTCAAATCGATGCCATCAATGGCGTCACAGAACACTACACAGTGGGGATTGCCTATAGATACACAAGTTACGGCGTACTCTTTGCCGCCGATTTCCACGGTTTGATTGATCACTTCTTCCGTGCCGGCAACGACCGGCACTTCCTTTGCGGCGAAAGACGCTTTCCCCATGTCCACAGAAACGGAATTCACCTTGCCGTCCCGCAGGTACGCCCGCAGATGATGCACCTTGCCGCTCATTTCGATGGACAAATATTCGCTGCGCACATAGCCCTTATCATATAGGTATTTTGCCACACACCGGATGTTGTTTCCCGCCATCTTGCCTTCGCTGCCGTCCTTGTTGAAGGAGCGCATCTTGGCGTCCGCTACATCGGATTTTTCGATCAGTACGATGCCGTCCCCGCCGATGCCGAAGTGGGGCGCGCACAGCTGCACACACAGGGATTCCGGGCAGGTGATGGCTCCGTCAAAGTTTTCAATAAAGATGTAATCGTTTCCGCAGCTCTGCATCTTGGCGAAATGGATGCGCTGCCGCCACGCCCGCATGTGGTTGATGTCGATGAGCTCGATATTCTGGGCGGTGAAGCGCGACGCCATGATGTCCGCAAGCGCTCCGGCGGTGTCCAGAGAGGTCAAACAGGGAATGCCAAGCTGCATGGCCTTGCGGTGCAGCACGGTGTAGTCCCCGATGGTGGCATCCTTGACAGCCCCAGTGTACACAATGTAATGCACGCTGCCGCTTTCCATCAGGCCCGTGATCTCGTCGTTCTCCGTGGCGTTGGCAACGGCTTTGACGGGAATGCCCAGGCTTTCGATGGCTTTGGCCGTGCCGGTGGTGGCGTAGAGGCTGAGACCCAGATCATACAGGCGCTTCGCCAGAGAAATGATCTCCTGATAATCGTTTTCCTCCACGCTGAGCAGCACGCCGGTTTTGTGCTTGCTGTTCGCGGCGGGCACCTTGAAGCCCGCGGCGGTAAGGCCCTTGAACAGCGCTTC
>JAFXMP010000144.1 GCA_017530275.1 Clostridia bacterium
CAGGCATTGTCGAACCGATCATCGTACCGGTTGAAGTGAGAAACAATTATGGATCGGGAGGAAACGACGTGCGGGAACCGCTGCGGACGGTCACAACAGGCGGACACCATATGCTTGTCGCGCCGAGCCTGATTCAGTATCACAGCGAACAGACGGACGATGTACGGGGGCAGACGGTAAAAGAGCCTCTTATGACAATAGACGCTTCCAACCGGTACGGATTGGTGGAAACGTTTATCAGCAAGTATTATTCAGGCGACGATGTAGCAAGCGGGACAAACGAACCGCTTCCGACGGTAACGGCGATTGACCATAACGCGCTTTGCGCGGTAGCCGTAACGCAATTCAATAACCATTGCGACGGCCAGGAAGTGAGCAAGCCCATCAATACGCTTACCGCACAGACAAACCATTTCGGCGAAGTGCGCGCCTTTCTGGTGAAATATTACAGTGGCGGAGGAAACGGAAGCGGATGCGACGAACCGGCTCCAACGATAACGGCAAAGGACAGGCTGGGATTAGTGACCGTTCACGGGCAGGATTATAAGATCATAGATATTGGGCTGCGGATGCTGACGCCGCGCGAATTGTTTGACGCACAAGGATTCCCCGATGATTATATCATCGACGTGGACGCAGACGGAAAGCCCTATCCCAAAAGCGAACAGGTGGCAAGGTGCGGGAACGCAGTTTGCCCGCCTATCCCGGCTGCGCTTGTAAGGGCGAATCTGCCGGAATTATGCAAAGGAGTTGGCGCGGCATGAGAGCTATTTTCAGATACCCAGGAAGCAAGTGGATGATCGCCGATTGGATCATCCAGCATTTCCCCGCAGGGTATGAAAAAATGGTGTATCTGGAACCTTTCGCAGGAAGCGGAGCTGTATTCTTCAACAAAATTCCGGGAGCCGTTGAAACGATCAACGACCTTGACAGCAACATTGTAAACCTGTTCCGCGTGCTGCGAGACAGGCCGGAGGATCTGAAGAACGCGCTGGAACTGACGCCGTACAGCAGGGAGGAATACGACAAGAGTTTCGAGGATTGCGACGATCCCGTGGAAAAAGCGCGGCGGTACATGGTGCGCACAACGCAGTCCATCGGCGCAAAGCTGGGGAGCAAGTGCGGCTGGCGGAACCACAAACAAATGAAAATCGGCGGAACGGCCTGCAAATGGGGCGGCATAACAGATACCATAGACGACGCGACGGGCCGCCTGCGGGGCGACACCACCCATTTGGTGCAGATCGAACATATGGACGCGCTACGCCTGATAGCCAAGTATAACAACGCGGACGTACTGATGTACCTTGATCCTCCTTATCTTCGGGACGTGCGCAAAAGCGGCAGGCTATACAAGCATGAAATGGATATATCCGGGCAGATTGCCATGCTGGAAGCAATCAAGAACAGCAGGGCAAAGATTCTTCTCTCCGGCTATGATTCCGAGATGTATAACCAATACCTCGCCGGATGGAAAACAGATACGACGATCACCCATACAACATCAGCGGAAAAAGCGGAGGAAAAAATCTGGATGAATTACGAACCGCCCGCGGAACAAATGAGGATGGTATGACTGCCAGGAGGAAGGAACGATGCTCGTTGGCCTGCATGACAGTGACCATACTGGATTTCCGAATTATGCCTTGATGAAAATATCAGCGTGGCATAAAGCCAGAGGCGATCATGTGGACTGGTGGATTCCAATGGATTCAAGGGTTTATGATTTGGTATACAGCAGTAAGGTGTTTACTTTCACACCAGAGAATCCATATCTTCCAGAAAACACGATCAAAGGAGGAACAGGGTATGGGATATACGATGCGCTTCCGCAGGAGATTGATTCAATGTACCCTGATTACACTATTTATCCGGCGTGCAAATATGCCATAGGCTTTCTTACACGCGGATGTATAAGGCGTTGTCCGTGGTGCGTTGTTCCCAAAAAAGAAGGGGAGATACGCCCATACTTGACATGGAGAGAAATCAAAAGACCTGACAGCAGAGATATTGTATTCATGGACAACAACGTTCTCGCCTGCCCCCATGGAATTGAACAGATGCGGGATATGGTCGGGCAAGACGTGAGGGTGGATTTTAACCAAGGGTTGGACGCTCGGCTGATAACACCGGAAATCGCCGAAATTATGTCAGGGCTTAAATGGATTCGGTTCATTCGTACAGCCTGCGATACAGACGATATGTTGGAAGTGGTACTGCAAAAAGCAGAATTGCTTTCAAGATATGGAATCAAACCTTATCGTCTGTTTGTATATGTTCTTGTTCGAGATATTGAATCGGCGGAACGTAGGGCCGTTGCTTTAAGGGATGCTGGTATGAATCCTTTCGCCCAGCCATACAGGGATTTTTCAAAGGATGGTGAACCGACAAAAGAGGCAAAGGACTTTGCACGATGGGTAAATCAAAAAGCGGCTTTCAAGAGTGCTGCGACATTCGCAGAATATAATACGCGAATACGCGGACATAGAAGAAAACCGCAAGCGCTTGCGGTTTTAGAAGGAGGAAGCAATGTGTGACTTCTGCGACAAGATGAAGGACGTGCTGGAAGGAAAGGAACGGCGCGTTACACGAAATTTGGAGGCCGGAGAACGTTATGAATGCACAGCAGCGCTTCATGTTGACGCGAGAAAGGGAAAGGTATTTACGGCTTTCATTGCGACGTATTCCCCGTTCAAACTGAACTACTGCCCGGAGTGCGGGGCGAACATCAAGCGAAGGATCAGGCAATGGAAAAAGCGGGACGCATTATTTACAGGAGGCGCAAATGAACAATAAAGCCGGGACGATGCAAAAACCGATCAGGGTACGAAACAAAGACATTCCCATCCTGGGGGACGTGCTGCCTATCATGCAGGAAGTGAAATATACGGAAAACATGCAGCAATGGCAACACGACAGGTTGCTTAATGTGACACAGCATTTATCCGGTATGCCGGGAGGCGGAGGGATGCCGAAGGGCCTTGAAGAACCTTTTGCCCAGCTTTCGGAACTGGAGGGAAAAGAAAAAGAACAAATCGACCAGTATATTGATAAACTGACCGCGGCGGAGAAAATTCTAAACGGCATAAAAAGCCAGAGCATGAGAACTTTTGTGCTGATGAAATACGTTATGGACGCACCAAACCTGAAGATCATGGAGGAATTGAACATGAGCAAATGGCGCTTTGAGCAAGCGAGAAGGTGCATCGAAGAAGCGCCGGACATGGCTCATGCCAGATGGCAAGAACGATATGAAGCGCAGGAAACCCATACCTCATGAAAAAAATTTTCCAAAACCAGTTGAAACGGCAAGCCAAATGTGCTAATATGCTATCATCGGAAGAAGTGGAACCGGGCAAGCAATCGCTTTCCCGGTTATTTTTATGCACAAATCAAAAGCATTGGGCAGCCGTGGGCGGCGCTGTGAGCGCAGGCATGGCGTTACGCGGGACAAACAGGGCGTTCTTTTTTGGAGTTTTTTCACGCGCCCTGCCTCCTACCGTTGGCGGGGGCGGAAGGACGAACCTCGGACGGCCGCCAGTGGCGGAAATACCGTCCGAGGTGAGATCATCCGAAACGAGCAATGCCCGCATAAAGCGGGCTTGCGACGATTGAGGATGCGGAGGAACAAAGAAGGGAGGCGGAAGCATGGCTTTCCATATATACGGAAACAATTACCTGTATGTGGATTTATCGGACGTGAAGCCGAAACTGGAGTACATGCAAAGCGTTCTGAAAAAAGCGGAATTTGAAAAGCTGATGTACAGAACCTTCGGGGAAGTTGGACGAAAAGCCAAAACGATGGTCGCCAAAGAAGTGCAGCAGGATTACTTTGTGACCCAGCAATGGGTGAAAAGCCAGATCGGCGCGTATAAACTGCAATTCGGCGGACAATTCCCCGTGACATGCACCATTCCGCTGAAAGGCGTGAAAGGCTCCATCGGTGGACGGTTCCCGCTTTCCAGTCCGGCGCGCTCGCGTAAACAGGGCGTAGTGCGCAGCTCCATCGTAAAAGGCCAGACCAGCACCATGCCATCCCATATGACGAACCAAGGCGGCAATCCTCCCTTCGTAGCCAACGGCGTGGCATATACCAGACGAACGGCGGAAAGGCTTCCTATCGTGCGCGTGGTTGGTTTAGGTGTGCCGCAGATGCCCCTTAACCGCTCCCAGGACAAAGTGCAGGACAGCATTTTGGAATATACGGGAAAGCGCCTTGACCATCATTTCGCCCGCATGTTAAGCGGGAAATGGTGAGGGATGGTAAAATGATCCCCGAACTGACAAAAAAGGAATTGGCGGAAATTGCCGGTTATACCTACCGGCGATTATATACCATAGACCGGGATTTGCCGGAGGATAAAAAACTGTTTGTAGAGGGCAAGGATGGAAAATACAGCCTTGCCCATTTCGTTCAGCGCTGGGTGCAATACAACGTCGAAACGGAAACGAGCGAAAGCAACGACCTGGATATGGAAAAGGCCATGCACGAAGCGGTGAAGCGCCGGAAAACGGAAATCCAGGTGGAAATGCTGGAAGGGCAACTGGTGGAAGTGTCCGCGGTAAGCAAGCTATGGGCGGACATTGCGGCGACAGTAGCCAGCCGATTCACCAACCTTGCCCGGAAGGTGGCCCCTTCCCTGGTCATGATGGGAAGCGCCGAAAACATAGAAGAAATCATAGACCGGGAAGTGCGGGACGCGCTGGAAATGATCGCAGACACGCCGCTTCCTGGGGAAAAAATGGAGATGGCCGAAGAAAGGGACGATAACGAATGACCTTGAACGCCTCGCGCACAGACCCGATTCTGGCGCTGGGGCGGCAGACGTTAGAGCTATTCCGTCCGCCAAGCGACGAAAGCGTTTCACAATGGGCGGACAAATATAGGATCATTGTCGGGAAAGGCGCGCCTGAACCGGGGCCATGGAGAACGGACAGAGCGCCATACCAAAGGGAGATCATGGACAGCTTTTCAGACCGCGAAATTCATGACGTGGCCGTTATGAGTTGCGCACAGGCTGGAAAAACAGACATGATTCTGAACATGATGTTTCGCATGATCGACCTTGATCCCGGCCCAAGCCTGCTTGTAATGCCTGCGGAGGACGATACTGACAATTATTCTAAAGAACGTCTGACCCCTACGCTGGAGGCAACGCCGAAACTGCGCGACAAAATATTTTCAGGGAACGGAAGCACGATCCGGCAGAAGAATTTCCCCGGCGGTTTTATCAGCATGACGGGCGCAATGAGTCCCGGCGGGCTGAAAAGCCGCCCTATACGCTATCTGTTTATGGATGAAGTGGACGGCTATCCGGCGTCCGCTGGCGTGGAGGGCGACCCTGTTTCACTGGCGCAGAAAAGAACGCAGAACTTCTTTAATGCCAAGCGCGTGTATACAAGCACGCCGACCATTAAACAGACCAGCCGGATTTACAAACTGTTCATGCGCGGCACCCGCGAAGAATGGGAAATCCAATGCAAGCACTGCGGAGAATATGCCCAGGTTCTTTTTGATGACATTCGGTTTGAAAAGCAAGTGACCGCCGAAGATGGGCTTCAAAAGGAATACGAGGTAACGAGCGCCGTTTGGCGCTGCCCGCGCTGCGCGGGGATCATGGAGGAACACGAGGTAAAACGCGCACCGGCCAAGTGGGTGGCCTATAACCCAAAGGCACGGGAAAGAGGCTGGCGATCCTTCCACCTAAACGTGTTCCTCTCCCCCTGGAGCAGTTGGAAAGCGGTATGTAAAAAGTTTTTGGACAGCAAGGACGATCCTGAAATGCTGAAAACTTTTTACAACCTCGAATTAGGGCTTCCCTTTGAATACAAGGAAACGACAACGATTCCCGAAGTTATGTACATGCGCCGCGAGCATTACAACGCGGAAGTGCCAAACGGCGTATTGGTGATAACGATAGGGATTGATACCCAGGGAAACCGCATGGAATACGAAGTAAAGGGATGGGGAAGAAATGATGAAAGCTGGGGAATACAATACGGCGTGATACCGGGACGGGCAGACGAAGAAGAAGTTTGGAAGGGCGTGGACGCCCTGCTTGACCGGGATTGGCAAATGGAGAATGGGAAAACCCTGCGGGCCGCCGTCACCTTCATTGATTCAGGCGGCAATTATCCCGACGATGTGAAAGAGCATTGCTACAGACGCCGAAGCCGGTACATCTTCCCTATCGCAGGCGCGACCAAAGACGATGTTCCTCTGGTGCATCACAGCAAATCGACGCGCGGAGGCATCAACATGTTTATGCTCAACGTGAGCGTGGGCAAAGAAGCGATCCTATACAACGCGAGCATCGAAACGCCGGGGCCGCGGTATATGCACTACCCGGACAACGAAGAAGCGGGGTATGACGAATATTATTTTAAGGGCCTGATTTCCGAACAAAGGAAATTGGTAATGAAACGCGGCAAGTACGTTTATGAATGGAAAAAAATCTATGAGAGAAACGAACCGCTTGACGTATGCAATTATGCCCGATGCGCGTTCAAAGGATTCAAGATTGACCTGAACGCCTGGGAAGAAAGGCTGTACGGAAAGAAAAAAATCAAGCTGGCAGACCCGCCGGGAAAGCCGCGCCGCCCCAAAGGGTTGCTTTCCAGAGGGGTGGAGGTATAAAGGGAGGATAAAACATGCCATACAAAAACGGCAGATACTATAATGCGGCATATTCCTATGAGGAAGCCAAGGAGTATTTAAGGCTGAACAAGGAAGCGCTTCGCGCTCTTGTGGACGGGCAAGCCAAGGAGTACACCATCGGAAGCAGAAGCGTAACGCTCCTTGACGTGGAGGATTTGGAAAAACAGGTTGCTAAGTTTACCAAGATCGTGGACGGATACGAACACAACACGCGCCCAACGCGAAACGTAAGCGTGGTTTTCTATGACAACTAAGCGGCGATATTGAGGTAATGACATGGAAAGCACACCGAAAAACAGCCGGGACGGCCTGCGGATGAATCTCCGGGAAAGGTTTACAGCCCTATTCTCTCCTGAAAAGGGCATGAGAATGTACCGGGAAAGGATGAAGGAGAGGGCAAAGAGCGCCATCGCTTCGGGCTATGCCTATCATGGCGCGAACAAAACCAAGAACAGCCTGATTGCCTGGAAGACTGGCGGCGGCAGCGCGGAAGATGATATTGATAAGCAAAGCACCACCCTGCGCGTGCGAAGCCGCGACCTGTATACCGGCGGCGGCCTGGGCAGGGCGGCCCCCGCGACGATGGTAACCAATGTTGTGGGATGGGGCATATCGCCAAAGCCGAAGCCTGATCTGGACGTGCTGGGTATCAGCCAGAAGGAAGCGGACACATGGGGAAAAAACACGCTGCGGGAATTCAATATGTGGGGAAAAACGCCAATGTGCGACGCAAGCCGCCAACTGAACTTTTGGGAATTGATGGAGCTTGCTTTCCGTAGCGAGCTGGTAAGCGGCGACGATTACGTGCTGTTTGAGCATAAGCCGAACCTGCGAAACCCCTACACGCTGACGCTTCGCCTGTTGGAGGGGGACAGGATATGCACCCCCGAAACGGACGGGGAAAGCGAAGCCAAGAACCTGGACAACGGAAACAGGATCGTGGATGGGGTGGAGATCAATAAGGACGGGGAAATATGCCGGTACTACATCGCCAGCTATCACCCCATGGCAGAGGAAACACAGGGAGAAATCACCTGGACCCCGATTGACGCCTACGGAAAAGAAACCGGCATGCCGAACATCCTGCCGATCATGGCGGTGGAAAGACCAGAACAAAGGCGGGGCATACCTTTTGTTTCAGCCATGATCGAACAAATCAAACAGCTTGACCGGTATTTGAGCAGCGAATTGGCGGCCAGCATCGTGCACTCGATGCTGACCGTTTTTATTACCACCCAGGAACCGGACGATGGAGAATACGCTTTGCCCGACGGCGTGCCGGACGATGAAAAAGTGACCCATGACGAAATGAAAATCGAAATGGGCAACGGCAATGTGTACGAGCTGCCGCCCAACAAGGACGTAAAAAGCATCGGGAACACCCGCGCGCCGACGGCGTTTGACAGCTTTGTATCTCGGACAGTAACCATGATCGCCTCCTCGGTGGAGATTCCGCCGGAGGTGATGATGCACCAGTACGGCAGCAATTACACAGCCAGCCGGGCGGCGGCCCTGGACTTCTGGAAAGTGGTTCGCCGGTACAGGAAGCAATTCATCGGACAATTCTGCCAGCCGGTTTACGAACAATGGCTTGCCGAGGCCGTGGCCCTGGGGCGCGTAGACGCTCCGGGGTTTTTTGATGACCCGGCAATCCGTGAAGCGTGGTGTGCCTGCCAATGGATCGGCACCAGCCAGGGACACGTGCAGCCTGTGCAGGAGGCGCAGGCCGCGAGAATCCGCATGGAAAACGGCATTTCCACGGGCGAGCAAGAAGCCATGGAGTATAACGGGAGCAATTACATGGAAAACCTTGCGCAGCGCGGGAAGGAAATGCAGGCGCAGAGCGCGGCCATGCCCAAAGAAAAGGAGGAAACGCAGAATGCCCAAACCAGATAAGCGCTTTTCCCTGCGCTTTGAAATGAAACGGGCGCAGGGAAGTAAAAGCGGAACCATCAAGATTTATTCCGCGATAGACACCATGAAATGGTGGAGCGACGATCCCACTGTAACAGCAAACGACTTTGACAAAGAACTGACCGCCCTGGGCGACGTGGAGGAATTGAACATCCGCATCAACAGCCCCGGCGGCGTCGTAAGCGAAGCGATTGCCATACGATCCACACTCATGCGGCACCCGGCGAAAAAGACGATTGACATTGAAGGATGCTGCGACAGCGCCGCGACGCTGATCGCCTGCCTGCCGGGCGCGCATGTTCGCATGGCGAAGGGAAGCGAGTACATGATCCACCGCGCCCGCAGGGGCGCGCGGGGAACTGCTGACGATATGCTGTCCGCCTACAATGACCTCAAAAAAACCGATGGGGATATGGCGGATATTTACGCCCAGCGCACGGGAAAGAAGCCGGAAGAATGCATGGAACTGATGCGGGCGGAAACCTGGTACGGCGCAGAGGACGCCAAACAAAACGGATTCGTGGACGAAGTGCTGACCGGAGAAGATGAGAAAGAGCCTATTGTAGCCTGCGCCGTGGATGAAGAAACCATGGAACTGATGCAGGCGTGCTATGACCATGTGCCGGAACGCGATATTATCCATGCCGCCAGCCCTTCCCCCGCCGGGGAAGATGAAATTGTCAGCAACAAGGAACCGGCAGTTGCCGCCGAATCCTTGGCTGAACATACATCCCAACAAAATAGCAAAGGAGTGGAACAAATGCCCGAACTGAAAGATGCAACTGCCGAAATGCTGAACACGGAAAACCCCACCCTGGCCCGGAGCATTGCCGAAGAAGCGGTGAAAGCCGAAAGGGAAAGGATTCAGCAGATCGAGGATATGACGCCGCCCGGCGCTGACTATGCGCAGATGAAAGCGGAGGCCATGCGCAGCGGGACCGGCGCGGGGGAATACCTGAAAATGGTGGTAGCCCGCCAGAAGGAAAAGGCCGGAGGCTATATGGCGGCCCGCACCAAGGAAACCGCCAGCGCCAAGGAAGTGACCGGCGGCAGCGCCGCGGATCAGGACGAGAGCCCTGAAGCCAAGGAAAACAAGTGGGCCAAGGACGTGGCCGAGCTGGCCCGCGACATGGACGCCGATACCCGCGAAATGATGTAACCAGAATGTGAAGGAGGAAACAAAATGGCACAGCTTTATGGCGTACTGGGGCATTATGACCCCACCTATCTGCTGGCAAGCGGCACCGGAAAGAGAATCGCCATTTCTCTGGAACCCGGAAACGGTCTGGTGAAACGCGGCACGCTCATGTACCGCAAAGCCAGTTCCGTGCTGTACGCGCCCGCCGCCGCCGCAAACGTGATTGCGACCAATTATGTTGTAGTGCTGGGCGAAGATGTGGACACCGACGAATCCGCAACCGTGGCGGCTTCCGCTATGGCGTACAGCGCGGGCGAGTTCATGGCCGGGTATGTAATGCACGGTGACGGAAGCGCTATTTCCGCAGCGGAAGAAGTGGTCCTGCGGGCTATGGGCATTACCTTCAAACCCCTGGACAATCCCATTTCCGCAGCCAATGAGGCCGACAATACCGCCACCGTGAACGTGACCGTTCAGAACGACGGCCACGGCACTGGCTCCGCCAGCCCGGCCAGCGGCACTTACGGAACGGAAGTGACCTTGAGCGCCACGCCCAGCAGCGGCTATCACTTTAAGGAATGGCAGGTTGTTTCCGGCGACGTGACCGTTGTAAACAATAAATTCACCATCGAAAACAAAGCCGTGACGGTGAAAGCCATCTTTGAAGCGGATGTGTAAGGGAAAACAGGAGGGAAAAAGCGATGTCTGTATTGTTTGATATGTTCAAAACCACGGTAATGCTGAAAGCCGTGGAGCTCATGCCGCGGGTATACACCTTCCTTTCTGACACTTTCGGCGAGGAAGGAGATACCTATGCGGACGATACCGCCACCTACGATTACCGCAAGGGCGCGGCCACGGGCCTTGCCCCCATCGTGGTTCCCGGAACCGGCGGCATTCCCGTGTCCCGCGAAGGGTACGAAATGCGGCAGATCAAATTCTGCGAAATGGCCCCCGAAAGGGTTGTGACCCTGGAGGATATTTCCGTGCGCATGTTCGGCGAAAAGGTGCTGGGCGCTATGACGCCTGAACAGCGCGCGAAAAAAATCATGGCGCGGGATCTGACCTACCTGCGCACGCTTAACCAGAACCGGCGCAATTGGCTGGTGCGCGAAGTGCTGCTGAAAGGCAAGCTGGAAATCCGCCGCTATACCAGGGAAGGCCGGGAAAAGGAGGCTTCTCTTTTCGCCGACTTTGGCTTCACCAACAAGTACATCCCGGCCACCAAATGGAACCAGGCGGGCGCGAAGATCGATTACGACATGGAAGCGGCGTTCGATCTGGCCTATGAAGGGCTGTGCAACCCTGACGTGATGGTGATGGGCCGCGGCGTGTTCGAGTGCATGATGGAAAACAGCGAGTTCACAAAGAAGCTGGATATGCGAAACGTGGACCTGGGCGAGATCAACAGCAAATATAAGGGCCAGGGCATCCGCTTCCGCGGCTATAACAGCGACGGCGTAATGATGTATTCCGATCATGGCAAATTCGTCAATGATGAACGCCAGATCGAAAAAGAAGTGCCCGACGGCTGCATTATCCTGGGCAGCACCAAGGATAAGGCCGTGAAAATCCATCATGGCATCATCAACAAGGTAAAAGGCCAGGGCGAAAATTCCGAATGGCACAGCTACGTCAAGAAGGAAGTGCCTTTCCGCTTCGGCAGCGAGGACAACGACGTGGTAGGCACCCGCATGATGAGCCGCCCGACTGTTGTTCCCAACAACGTGGACGGCTGGGTAATCATGCAGGTACTGTAAGGAGGGCGCGATAATGGCATACTTTGCAAAAGTCAATATCGGGATTCCCCCTTATGAGGTCGTGACCATTGGCGAAATTCTGAAGGACCATCACATCCAGGCCCTGGGAGAAGAAAGGCTAAACGAGCTGGTGAAGGAAAACGCGCTGGGCGTACAGCGTGACGCCAGCCCGACGCCCGCCACCGCGCCCGCGGAGGAACAGCCGGAGGAAGAAAACGCCGCAGAGGAAGCGGAACAGGACGAAACCGAAGGAGAAACCGGGGAAGCGGCGGAGGAAACCGGCGGGGAAGAAACGGAAGAATTGGCCCTGCCGATGGATGAACTGGTGAACGACGCTCCTGCGGAAGATACCGTGGAAACATCCAAAAAGAAAGGCAGGAAAAAGAAGAATGAAGATCAAGATGCTTAAGACCGGGGAAATCGTGGAACACGAATCCGGCTATGCCGCACGCCTGATCGAACAGGGAAAGGCCGTGCCCGCCCCGCCTGAACCGGTCGAGGAAAAACCGGCGAAGGGAAAGCCCACGAAGAAGAAGTAAAAACCCGTGGCGCGAAAGGATAAAAGAGTATGGCGCTGAAAGACAGAATACCGCTTGACAACCATAACATCTTCATGAATCGGGATCACTTCGCCACGGATCACACCTGGAACGGCATTCCTTTCGTGTGCCTTTCCGACGATCTGGAGGCGCTGAAGAGGAAAAACAACAATGTGAATGATATTTCCTGGGACGGAAATACGCTGGACATTGTGATTTTCGTACCGGAGGACAGCCTGCCCGCCCGTGCGCAGCCCAATGAAGCGGTGATCCTTGACAATATGCAGGTGCGGGTGATAAACATCCTCGACGCGGTGGGCATGAAAGAAATCCACCTGTCGCTGCATTACACAAAGGCGGTGCGGGTATGAGAGACACAGAGAGACTGCGCAAAACCCAAAGGTGGTTTTACGATGAGCTGTGCAAGGGACGCCAGTACAAGGTGCCGAAAGGCAACAATATCCTGAATGTGGACACGGCGGAACCTCGGGTTTTCCTGGCGTATCAGCCCTTGAGGCCGGATTATTACGGAAACCCCACCAACCTTTCCCCAACACCGGTATTTGAAGATGATCCTTACAGCACATGCCCCAGCATCACGATCATGCCAGGACCAGGCTATCTCCAATACATGCAGGATAAGAGATTTGATAATTACAAGAATATCTACAGACCCAAAAAAATGGGGCAAACATTGTCCACGACCAATCTTTTTGCCATCTATGAACCGGGCATCCGGATGCCGGGCTTTGTAGAGAGCATGGAAAGCGGAACGCCGGATATGTCCCTGCTGAAGGATGGATCGGAAGCAGGGCTGCTGACCCTGATGGATTGGATGAACGACGCCAAAGAACTGGTGCTGCGCGAGCAGCATGTGCCCGGTACAGACATGATCCTGGACAAGGATAGCGCTATAGAATCGCTGTTCAGCGATCAGAACTACATCGTAGACAGGCGGCCCATCTATTACGGCTTTTTGCTGATCACCTGGAACTGTCACGCGGACACGGGAAACGATCATGGAAAGCCCACCAAAGCGGACAGACTTTTGGACGGGAACGAATAAAGAACGGAAGGAGCGAAAAACAACATGGCTGAATACCCTGATTTCAAGCATGGCGCGTATGGGGAAATTGAGACAGAAAGTATTCCCCTTACGGACAAAAACACATCGAAAATGGCAATGGTTTATTTTGGCACCGCGCCCGTGCATCTGGTAGAGGGAGGCGCGGCCAACGTAAACGTGCCCATGCTGATCAACAACATCGGCGAAGCAAAAAAGTACATGGGGTACAGCGACAACTGGGAGGATTATACCCTGTGCGAACCTGAAAAGGTACATTTCATGGATATAGGCGTGGGGCCGCTGGTATTTATCAATGTACTGGACCCGAAGATCAATCTGAAAACCGCCGACACAACCGAGAGCAAAACCCCTTCGGACGGCGCTTTCACGATCTCCGACGCCGATCTGGTGATGGTTGACACCATCCAAGTGGCAACAAAGGTAAAGGGCACGGACTACACCGCGACCGTAAACAGCGCCAACAATACGGTGGTCATTGCGGAAAAAACATCGGGTTCCCTTGGCACCGACCCCTTGACCGTGACCTACAAGAAGCAGGCCGTCGGCAACGTTACCCTGACCCCCAATAATGGGCGCGTAACCATCGCGAACGCCGAGGACGCCATTCTGGACAGCCTGAAAGTCATGTCCGGGGCGACGGAAAAAACCAAAGGCACCGATTATACCGCCTCCTATGTATACTCAAAAAAAGCGATTGACATTGTGGAAGCGGCCCCCGGATCCCTTGGCACTGACGCGCTGACCATTACATGGAGCAAGATCGATCCTTCCACTGTGACGATCGAACAGCTGATTGGAGCCACCGACAATTACGGCCTGAACACCGGCCTTTACACCATCAAGAACGTGTACAACAAGACCGGCTATGTGCCCATGTACATGCTGGCCCCCGGATTCTCCTCCATTCCCGTGGTCCATGCCGAAATGTACCAGAACAGCCTTTCCATCGGCAAGCACTGGAACGCCTGGATGTTCGTAGATATGCCCGTGGTGGACAGCCTGGGAAGCCCCATTACCCTTGCGAACGCGGCGGACTGGAAGAACGCCAACGGCTATAACAAGGACAACGAAGATGTGTTTTTCCCGCTGGCGAAAGGCGCGGACGGAAAGAACTATCACCTGTCTGTACTGGCCGCCGCCAATTTCCAGGAGTTGCTTGTGCAGAACAAGGGCGTGCCCTCTATGACCGCCAGCAATACGGCCTGCCCCATCATCGAGGATTTGTTCTTTGCGGAAAATGTGAAGGGCAGGGTGTATGACGACGAAGTGATCAACCGCTGCCTGAACTCCAACGGCATTTTCAGCGCAGCCTATATAAGCGGGCGCTGGGCGATCTGGGGTGGACAGGCGGCGAGCTACAACCAGGACGATGGAACGAGCATCAATGTGTTCGATACCTCCCTGATGATGCTCTTCTACCTGACCAACGACTTCCAACACAGGCGGAACAAAGACATCGATAAGCCCATGACCGCCAGCAGCCTGAAGATGATGCGCTCGGAGGAGCAGGAAAGGATCGACCGGATGCTGGGAACCGGGGCATTGATGTCCGGCAAGGCACTGCTGGACGGCTCCCAGGAGGCCAAGAGCGATATCTTAGCCGGCGATTTCCGCATCCGCTTTGAAGTGACTCCCACACCCAAGGCAAAATCCCTGACGGTGACCACCGTATGGACGGACGACGGCTACGAGGCTTTCTATGAGGCCATGGAAGAAGCCGTATCGTAAGGGATGAGTAATTAGGGATAAGGGATAAGTTTTATAATGAATCTATATCTTATCCTTACACAAAAAAGATGGAGAGGTGAATATCAATGCTGGAAAATGTACGCTGCAATGTTGAGGATCATCGGCTATTTCACGACGGATTCCGTGTGGAGGACATTACCAAGATCGGCCTGCCAAAAATCGAGCATCCAACCACGGAGGTAAAATCCGCTGGCATGTTGATGGACGTGGATATGCCCAACATCTACCATTACAACGCAATGGAGATCAAGGTGAGCCATAACAACGGAAACAACTGCAGCCGTCTGCCCATGCCTGGCCCCCACGACATTGAAACGCGGGCGGCCCGGCAGAATTACGGCGTGTCCGCCGGAGAAATCGACCTGGAACTGGTGAAGGTCCGCGCCCGCGTGGTGCATAAATCCACCGAGAAGGGCGAGATCGAAACCGATAACCCCTACGGAAGCACGGAAACTTATTCAGTTCTGCGTTATGAAGAAGAGATCGACGGCGAAATTTGGGTGCTGATCGATTCCACGGCCAGCCGCCTGATTATCGCCGGGGTGGATTACTCCGACAGATTGAGCAGCATTTTAGATTGACGCATGCCCTGCGGCTCTGTGCGCCTTGCGCATGCTATTTTCCTTACCACCAGGCAGAGGGCCCGCAAGGCGCGGGCCCTCTGCGTTTCATACGTTTTTTAGGAGGAAACGATGGAAGAAGAAAAAAAGGCCCCCGAGGCGGAAAAACAAAACGTAGTGGACGATCCCTTTGAACAGCTTCGGGAATTGACCAAGGGCACGCTGAAGCTGATGAAACCCATTCGGGCCAGGAGCGAAGACGTGAAGGAACTGCATTATGATTTCTGCGCCCTGACCGGCGAAGAAATGATAAACGCGCTGGACAGTGACACCGCCGGGAACATGTTTGCCATCTCCAACAAACAGGCCCTTTCCCTGTTCGCGGCGACGGCGGGACACTGCACCGAACTTGTGGACGACAAGGACATCATGAAAAGAATTTCCGGGCCTGACAGTGTTAAGGCCATCCAGTTAGCCAAACTTTTTTATGCCGCGTCCAGCCGGGCGGGAAACAAAAATATCTTGAACGGATAGTGGACGCGAGCATCAACAGCGCAACGCCGGTAACGGAATACCTGCGTATGCCTATTTTCCGGTTTTACCAAATCTGGCAGGCCCTTTGTGCGGTAAGCAAAAGGCGGGCCAAAGAAATACAGAAACAAACCCAGGAAAAACGCCGCGCAAAGCGGCATTGACGGCGTGGTTAGTGGTTAGTGATTATATATAGTAATCACTGACCACCAACCACTATCCACTAATCACGGGGAGGCGCACGCATGGACAACCAGCCAAAGGTGAGGCTGATTTATCAGGGAACCGATGTGACGGACGACGTGGATATTATCGAGTGCGTCCACAACGACGTATGCGGCGGGGAAAGCGATTGCCTGAATATCAGGGTAGACCATGCGGATAAATGGTTTCGCTGGGGGCCGCAAAAAAACGACACCTTGCAGGTGAAAAGAAGCGGGTATGACAGCGGCACGCTTTACCTGAACACGATCATTCCCGAGGATGGAACGTATAGAATCCTGGCAACCAGCGCAAAAAGCGTTCCCTTCCCTGCCCGCTGGCAATCATTCAAAAAGAAAACGCTGGCCGCTATTATGATGATGTGCGCGGGCGAGTGCGGCATGGGCGCAAAACAATACGGGATCAGCGGCGGGATGCTGTATCAGTATTTATTGCGCGACAATGCAAGCGTGCCCATATTCCTGGAAACGCTGGCAAACCGGGAAGGGGCCGTGCTGAAAACGCTGTCGGGCGATTATGTAGCCATTGGCATTGACTACGCGCAGGGCCTTTCCCCCATGCACGAAATGGAACTGGACGATAAGCAAATGGATTCCAAATACATAGACCGGCGTGATCTGCGCTGGAACAGCCTGCAAATCGTGACGCCATACGGCAACGGAACAGCCGTTGACAGCGCCGCCAGCGGCCCCAGCCGCACGATCAGCGATATTCCCGTTGACGATGCGGCCCAGGCGAAACGGTGGGCGCGGGGAATCCTGCTGCTGCATAACTGGCAGGCGGAAAGCCTTGAAATCGAAATGGATTTTAACCCAGGGTACACGGCCATGGTCAGGATCAACGTAAAAAGCCGGACGGATGCAAACGGAAACTGGATCATCTACAAAGTAAGGCAAGACCTGCTGAACGGGAGAACAAAAGCGGTTATGCACCGATGCCTAACGACGGTGACGTGATCGGGCGTTTTCTTCACCACCCTATTTGATCGAGGCTGCAAACATGGACAAAATCGAAATGACAAACTTTACCTGCGTAGAACGCGGGGAAATAGACCGCATCGAGGACGGAGGATTTATCGTAAAAAGCCTGACGCGCAAGGACGTGGAATCGCGCCCGATGCAATGCGTAAATCTGTATGTGAACGAATACAAGGGCGATCCGCCCGTAGAAGATAAATTCCAGTACAAACCCAAGGACAGGGTTTATTTTTTTATGTTCCCGGATGGGCGCGGGATGATTTTGGGAAAGATGGAGGATTGACACCATGGCACAGAAACAATTATCCATGCATATTGTTTTGGGCGGAAAGGTGGATAATACCGTCGGCGAAATCGGCCAAGCGCTTGTCAACATGGGCTACCAAATCGACGGTATAAGCCGGAAGCTGATTGACTTTGGGAAAGAAAGCCTGGGCGTTTACAAAGACTTTGAATTGAGCATGACGGATGCGGAAATCGCGTTGGCGGCCAACTTCCAGGGGACGGAAAACGAACTGAAAAAGCAGATGGAAGATCTGAAGGCGTTCGCAACGGCCTATGCGGCCAGCACGATCTTCCATACAAACGACGTTGCCAATGCCATCAACCAAATGATTCATGGCGGATGGGACGCCGTGAGCGTCATGGAGAATATGGCCGCCGTGGGACACCTGGCAGAACTTGGCGGCATGGATTTAAGCACGGCGCTGACCCTTGTACTCGACACCACCAAGGCCCTGGGGATCAAGGGCGGGGAAAATATCGAAGAATTTGTGGATATGTGGGCATACGCGGCCAACACCAGCAGCGGTAACGCGCTGCAATTCGGCGAGGCTTTGCAGATGCTCGGCTCCGTCGGTCTGTTTACGGACAATAAGGCGGAACTGCTCTCCCTGATCGCCTTAATGCACAACTTCGGCGTCAAGGGTACGCAGGCGGCAACGATGCTGAAAACAAGCATGTTGCGCATCATTGCCCCCTCCCAAACCGCCGGAAAGATACTGGAAAAATTAGGGGCTTCCACCGAAGAAATAAACGAAATCAGGCAGGACGATCAGCTTGTAGCAGATATTGAATGGCTGGAAAGGAACGGCTTTAAGGCTTTTGACGACAGCGGCAATCTTCTTCCCATGCTGACCGTATATGAAAACCTGATTGGAGCATTGGGGAAGATTGCGGGTGGACAAGAAAACATACTTCATAACGAAAAAACGCTGGGTATTCTAAGCAATGTGTTCGGGATGCGAGGAATCATCGGCATTTCCAATATCACCCGCGGCCTGGAGGGCGCACAGACCGTATACGACAACCTCATGAACGACAGCGCCGAAGGCTACGGCGAATGGGCCGCGCAAAAGCGCATGGATACGCTGTACGGCAGCCTTGAACTCTTAGGCAGCAAATGGGAACGTTTTCAGCAGGCAACCGGCGAAGGGCTGTCCGGGCAGACGCGGGATATAGCGGATCACTTAGGCACGATCCTTGATAAACTATCCCAATTCGGAGAGAAGGAAGGATTCTCCGCGGGCCTGGACATGGCCGAAAGGCTGACCGGCTGGCTGGCCGACCTTGCCACACAATGGGAAGGGCTGGACGATAAGAGCGCGGCGGGCTTGATGGGCGCGCTGGGAAGCCTTGCAGCAACCGGCCCCGGATTACTGGCGGCAGGCGGCGCATTAACCTTCATCGGCTGGGCCGCGGGAACACACGCGGGGCGCATTGCCCTGGCGGCAACGGCTGTTTTGGCGCTCACCGAAGCCCTGAACGCCATGGAGAAGGTGGATTATGAAAGCAAATTCGGCGATTTGGGGCTGGATGTTCCCGCGCTAAACGCCTATATTCAGACCCTGGGCGGAGATTTCAAGGAAGCCTATAAAAATGTTGCGGATTTCCGGGACGCGCTGGGCGGAGCTATTGAAAATTATAATAAGGCCAGCCAAACCTTTTCCAGCAACTTAATCACCGACCTTGTAACCAATAAGACCTGGACGGAAAAAGACCTGGAAAGCTACAAGACCCTGGGCGCGGATATGGTGGCAAACGTGCTTGCCGGAGTGAAAACATCTTCCGACCTGGCAAATGAGTATTGGAAAGTGTTTCTGACGGGCGACGGAAAAATGAGCGAAACAGCCGCCGATCCCATATACCAAAGCGTTATGACGGTGCTGCAAAGCGAATACGTGGAAACCGCCGCCCAATTGGAAGGGATCGGGCAAGGACTGACGGATGCGCTTATGACAGCCTTTAACGAAGGGCTTACGCCTGAAAATGTGGCGGCCATTCAGGCATACTTCGACGAACTGAACGAAGTAATGGCACGCGAGGAAAAGGCAGCGCAGAGCAGGCAGCAGGAAATCCAGCGGCAGGTGATGTTCCACAAGGCCCAAACACTGGATTACAGCGAAGTGATGGACTACGTGGAAAAGACCATCCTTCCGCAGCGGCAGACGCAGCTTGATACAGCCCATGACGAATTTTGGAGCAATTACTATTATGCGCTGTCCGCTTACGACAGGCAGATTGAAAAGGCAGGGACGCCAGAGGAAAAGCAGCGGCTTCAGACGGAACGCGATGCGTTTGCAGCCCGAGGAGAAGCGGATTATCAGAAAGAACAGGCCCGGATATATGCGGAATACGATAACCCGATCCTGCAATTGATGCAGCAGACCATCGGCCCCAGCGAATACGGTGACGTTGTAAGCTATGTAACGCGCCTGGGGAGCCTGGTTCAATCCGGTTTTATGGATTCCGGCACAGCTGCTTATCTGCTTGAAAACAGCGAATATCAACAGTATGCAGGCAACGGAAACACCCGATTGGCAAAATTCTACGCAGATTTTATCAATAAGCTGGGCGGAGAAGAAGAAATTGCAAGGCGCATAGGCGTCTACGAACAATCGGGCAACGAGGCCATGGCCGCACAGCTTGAATCTCTCATAACGACTTATAGACTACTCTCCACTGGTTCGTTCGGGCTGAAAGGAGAAGAACAGGCAACCGAAGGAAACATGACTGCAAACAGGGCGGCCAACACTGTGGCGGCCCTTGAATTGATGGACGTGCGCGGTATATCGGAGTTTTACGCGGCCTTGGAAAGCGGCGCAACTGAACAAGAGGTATCGCGGGCGTACAACCAAATCCCAGGAGAAATCCGGGCACAGCTGAACCGGATGAATGAAGCGCTTGCCGCAACTTACGACCTGGAGGCGGCAGCGTCAGGCTCTGATCTCCCGCAATCCAACCCATACGCATCATACTTTTCCCACTTCGCGGCATGGCAGCTTATGAACATGACGGAAGCCCAAGCCGAAGCATACAGGTGGAAAAAAGAAGAAGGGAACGAGGGGAATATTGACGATACCCTGGCGCAGCTGGCGGCGGCAAAGGCGCGGCTGGCGGAAGACCAGCGAAAGGTAGAACAGTATGAACAGCTAAACGAATACCGTTTGAATCCTGGGACGTGGGACAGGCTGACCGGCGATTATAAACTGCAAATGTACAAATGGGAAGAATTAAACGCAGAAATGCCGGGAATAAAGTTAGACATGGAGGACGCCCAAAGGCAAATCGACGAGCTTCAGGCAAGGCTTGACGAGATCATGCCCGAAGCGGAAGTAAACATTACGGACGTTGACAGCGCCGCGGAGGAAGCGGCGGGGCAAATCGGCGGCATCCTTTCCCCGCAGGAAGTGGAAGCCATTTTCCCGGACGCGGAAGCCAACGCACGGGCGGCGAGGAATACCATGGAATCCTTTTTCGGCACGCCCATTGTGCAGCGCATCGTGACGCAATTTGGCAACTGGTTCGGCGGGCTTGAAGGAAAAGCGAACGGAGGACGGGCAGACCGGCCCGTGGTGTTTGGCGAAGCTGGGGCCGAATGGTTTATCCCGGAAAGGCACACGCCGCAGACGGCCAGGCTGATTTTGCAATCGGCGAACGCGAGCGGTTTTACCCTGGCGGATTTGGCGGAAATCGCAGGCGCTACCATGTTTGCCGAGGGCGGAACGACGAGCGATAACGCAGGCGGCAGCCTTTCTTCCGCTTCCATTTGGGGCGACACATCTTCCAGCGCTTCCTATGCCAGCAGCGACAGCGGCGGCGGAGGGGACAGCGGCGGAATCGTGGTGCAGTACAGCCCCGTCATTCATGCCGACAATGCGGAGGGCGTGGACAGGGCATTGCGGAACGATAAAGAAAGGCTTCGGCGGATGCTGGAGGATCTTTTGGAGGAACGCGAACTGTACGGAAGCGTGGTGAAATACCAATGACACTAAGCGGATATATTTACCATTGCGCGGCCAATGAAAGTTTTGACAGCGTGGCGCTGAACGTATACGGCCATGAAAAATACGCGGCGGATATCATGGACGCGAACCCGGAATACAGCGGATGGACGGTATTTGACGGCGGCGAGGAATTGCGGCTACCCGCGCTCAATATCCCAAGCGTCACACGGGAAAGCGCGCTGGTTAATACGATTGCGCCGTGGAAAACGTAAAAACCGCAAGCGCTTGCGGTTTTGAAAGGCGGTGATGATATGGCGCAGATCGGGAACTGGAACGGGCACACCTTTGAAGTGAGCGACAAGCTGATACGTGGTTTTTCGGAAATGAGCATCAAGGGCGGATGCGAAACAACGGAAAAAAACGCAAATCAGCAGAAATATGTTGAAAGGAAATATGGGGAAATACCATCAATTACCTTTGTGGTCGGCCTTAACGCCATGGTTGGCGTTACCGATGTGATGGGCGAATCAATGGCTTTCATTGAGGAGGCTACGGCGGGAGCCGCCGATTATTTTTATTTAGGCGGGAAAAAGCTGCTTCCGGGGAAAATGCGGCTGACAGAAGCGGAAGTGGTGGAAATCGCCCACATGCCAGGAAAGGGCGACATATGGATCAGCAGCAAGGTAAGGCTGACCCTGAAACAGGGAACAGAGAGTGACGGTGGAGGAAGCGCCGGCAGTGGAAGCGGAGGTAGCAGCGACACAGGAAGCCAGAAGCAAAGCGTAAAAAGCCCCACACCGACACAAATCGCCGAAACTGCCGACGCGATCAAAAACGCCGTTGGAAATGCGGTCACCACCGGGATCAACGCAGTCAAAACCCTGATCGAGAACGCTAAAGCGGCGTCCACCCAATCGAAAAACAATCAGGTGGACGCGATCACATCCGCCGCGCCTTCGACCAGCCGCGTTACGCAGATCAACAAGGATTCCTCCAAAAAAGTGACAGCCACAACGGGCCGGAGCATAGCCATGGCGAAAAAACTGGTACAGAAGGCCAAGAATAAGTGATCACTAACCGCTTAAACCCAAGGAGGCAGGTATGGCAAAGTATCAGATCAATAACCAGCAGGAGCCGATCAATTTTGAAATCAGCAATGATCCAACTGCCAGGGCCCTTCAAAATTGCAAGAACCTGCTCATGACGAAAATGGGAGAAGTGCCTTATGACCGTTACAGGGGATTTGACTGGGCGCTGTACCATCTGCCTATTGATCAGATGCGCAGTGCACTTATGCCAGAATTGGACCGGATGATGAAATGGGAGCCGGACGCCAAGGTGATTAGCGCATCAGCTGACTTAAATGCCAAGAAGGAAACAGTAATCACGGTCATTGTGGAAATCAAAGGATAGGGGGGGACGAAGCAAATGAACGACGGCGAAACCCATTATATCGATTTTGACCAGGAAGCACTGTGGGACAGAATGCACCGCGCCTACATCCGGGCGGGGGGCGATATCCTATATCCGGGCGACGAAAAGGAAATCCTGCTCCGCGCTGTGCAGGCAATCGCCATAGCGGTGATGGCCGACGTGGACAGCGCCTTGCGCATGGACACCCTGACCTACGCGATGGGGGAATACCTGAAGCTATACGGAGAAAAACGGTTCTGCATCTATCAAGAGGCCGTGGCTGCCACCGCGCCGGTCATAATCACGTTTTACGCTACGGGATATTCCCGCATCATTGAGGCGGGAACGCTGCTGACGGCAGACGGGGCGCTGCTGTATGAGCTCACGGAGGATATCACCCTGACCGGGACGGCGCAGGAGATCAATACAACCGTGCGATGCACAACGCCCGGGGCCATCGGAAACGGCCTGTACGCGGGGGTGGAATTGCAGTTCATTCAACCGGTGGACGGGCTGGTGAGCGCCGTCGTCGCCGAGGACGCGAGCGGCGGTGTGGATGCGGAGGACGAAGAAGCCTACCGGGAGCGCATTCGCCGGTATGGGCTTGCCAGCGTCACCACGGGCCCGTACATGCTGTACGAAAGCCAGGCCATGGCGGTGAGCACCCAAATCTTAGACGCTCGGGCGCTGAACGATGG
>JAFXMP010000145.1 GCA_017530275.1 Clostridia bacterium
CGGGGATTTTGATCTGGCGACTGCCCCGGACGGCAAGGGCTATTATTTCTTTGAGCGGGTGCATAGTGAAACCATCATTGCCGATCTGACGGAGGATTATACAAACGTGACCGGCTATTACTCCACGCATTTTCCCCAGCCCCAGCCGCCCTTTGTGCGGGAAGCCACGGCGCATTTTATCCGGCACGGCAAGCATTATCTGGTCACCAGCGGAACAACGGGCTATCTGCCCAATCCTTCCCAGCTCGCTGTGGCCGATACCTGGCACGGGCCCTATCGGGTGCTGGGTGATCCCCATCCGGGTGACGAAAGCCAAACCTCCTTCCATTCCCAGATCACTTCAGTATTCAAGGTGCCGGGTAAAAAAGACCTGTTCATTGCCCTGGCGGATCGTTGGGCTCCGGACTTTATGCATCTGCGATATCAGGATTACGGCGAATGGTTTCGTCTGCGGTTCCAGGCGGAGCGCACGCCGGAGGAAGAAAGCCGCATGGCGGCATTACAAAAGCTGCTGCCGCCGGACAGCACGATCGATACTTCCAAAGCCCGGTATGTGTGGCTACCTTTCCGTTTCGAAGGAGAGATGGGCATTCTGGACTGGCGGGATCAATGGAGTTTAGATGAATTTGAATAAGGAGTGCAGCCGCAATGAAACGTTATGAAATATTTGAACTGGCATTTCCCGGTGAAGCGCTGACGGACCACTGGGCGCAAATTGACCTGCGAGCCGAATTCACCTGCGGCGATACCGTCAACACCGTCAAGGGCTTTTATGACGGAGAAGGACGGTATATTGTCCGTTTTCTGCCGGAAATCGCCGGAGAATGGCATTGGAAGGTTTGCGGCGCGGTAAACGCCGAGGGAACAGAAATCTGTGAAGCGGCAGAGAATGCTCATGGTTTGGTAAAAGCCGTCGATACCCACTTTGAATACGAAGACGGCACGCTGTTCGTTCCCTTCGGCACCACAGTGTACGCCTTGGCCCACCAGGACGACGCCTTGGTGGAACAGACTTTGGACAGCCTGAAAGCCGCCCCCTTCAACAAAGTGCGCATGTGCGTGTTCCCCAAGCATTACGATTATAACCACAACGAGCCGCCCTGTTACGCCTTTGAGAAAAAAGCGGATGGCGGCTGGGATGTGAACCGGCCCTGTATCGCCTTCTGGCATCGGTTTGAAAAGATAATGAAACGAATTGCGGAAATGGACATTCAGATCGACCTGATCCTGTTCCACCCCTATGATCGGTGGGGCTTTTCCGAGCTGGCCCAGCGGGACAACCTGATCTATCTGGATTACCTGCTGCGCCGCTTGAGCGCCTTCCCCAACATCTGGTGGAGCCTGGCCAATGAGTATGATCTGAATATGAAAAAAACGCTGGCCGATTGGGAGGAGATCGAGGAATATGTCGCCCAAAATGATCTCTTTCATCACCTCCTGTCCAACCACAACTGCATGTGTTTCTGGGACAGCACCCGGAAAAACATTACCCACGCCAGCCTGCAAACCAAGGGCTTGTCCGAGATTCCGCGCTGGATCCGGGAATACAAAAAGCCCGTGATCATCGACGAATGCTGCTATGAGGGGAATCTTCCTCACTTCTGGGGCAGCATCAGCGGCCAGGAAATGGTGCGACGCTTCTGGCGCTGCTATGCCTCCGGCGCGTACTGCACTCACGGGGAAACCTTCTTATCAGATGATGAAATCCTTTGGTGGGCCCGGGGCGGCGTTCTCAAAGGCGAAAGCCCCAAACGCATTGCCTTCCTGCGGCAGATCATGGAAAGCCTGCCAGGGCCGCTGACCCCAAAAGTAGGCGGCTTCCTGGACCTTGCCCGGTCGGTTGATCCGGTGGATATGGAGCTGGTACCCCAAGAGATGCGCAGCTTTTTCAAAGCCTTTTCCGACAGCATCCACCGCATGTCAGCGGAGGATCGCACGGCCCACCTGGGTGGGGAACACGCCTGGGAAAGCCACTTCGGCGAGGAAGCGTACCTGACCTATTTCGATTTGCAATGCTACGGCGAGCAGACCGTTCAGCTGCCGAAGGATAAGGTGTACAAGGCGGAACTGATCGACGTGTGGAACATGACCCGGGAAGTGATCGCCAAGCGTATCAGTGGCGAAACCAAACTGACCCTGCCCGGACGGGATAACCTGGCCCTGCTCATTACCCGGATTCAATAATCAAAGGAGAATCGACCATGAAGGAATATATGAACGGCTCCCTGGCCCCGAAAAAGCGGGCGGAGTTACTGCTCAAGGAAATGAACCTGGACGAAAAGATGGCCCAGCTGGTGGGCGTGTTCGCCATCAAAGGGGCGGAGGACCGCATGGCAGCCTTCTTCAAAAACGGTATTGGCCAGATCAGCAGTCTGGAATTCCGCTCCTGCGACAGTCTGGAGGAGGTCGTCGCCTGGCAGCGGCAGTTGCAGACCATTGTGATGGAGAGCAGCCGCCTGCATATTCCTGCCGTGTTTCACATGGAGGGCCTGTGCGGGCCGCTGATGCAGGACACCACCACCTTCCCCTCCGGCGTAGCCAGGGGCTCTTCCTTTGACCCCGAATTGGAACGGAAGATCGGTGAGACCGTGTCCCGTCAAGAAGCAGCTGTTGGCATTACCCAGGTGTTAGCGCCTGTTCTGGATATTTCCCGAGATTCCCGCATGGGCCGTCAGTGCGAGCCCTACGGCGAGGACCCCACCCTGGCCGCCGCCATGGGCGCGGCGTATGCCCACGGCATCCAGGAAACCGAAACCGCGGGCCGCACACCCGACGCTTCCGCCAAGCATTTCTTCGGCTTCCACAATTCCGCCGGGGCCATCCATGGGGCCCACGTGGACGCCGGGGACCGGCTGCTGCTGGAAATCTACGGCAAGCCCTTCCAGGCAGCCATCACCGAAGCGGGCCTCAAGGGCGTGATGCCCTGCTATGGTTCCGTGAACGGATTGCCCATCCATGCCTCCAAGCATTACCTGAACGGCATCCTGCGGGGCGAAATGGGCTTTGAAGGCGTCACCGTGTCCGACTACGGCGGGGCCAGTAATGCCCATGAATATCAGGGCATCGGCGAAACCATGGGCGACGCGGGCCTACGCTGTCTGGCCGCCGGACTGGACGTGGAGCTGCCCATGCCCAAGGCTTATGCCGAAGAATTGAAGCAGAAATTCGCCTCCGGCGAAGCCGACATGGCCCTGCTGGACGGTGTGGTGACCCGGGTGCTGGAGGCCAAATTCCGCATGGGCCTGTTCGAGCATCCCTTTGCCTTGGAGGGAGAAGAACTGGACAAAACCGTGCATCACGCGGAGGACGAACAGCTTGCCGCCCAGTCCGCCCGGGAAGCGCTGGTTCTGCTGAAGAACGACGGCGCGCTGCCCCTGACCGGCAAAGAAAAGACCATCGCCATCATCGGCCCCGCCGCCGCTAACGCCCGGTATTATTTCGGCGGCTATACCCATCTGTCTATGGTGGAGGCCAAGCACGCCGCCCGTAATTCCATGGCGGGCGTCAATGGCAATGGCGTCAA
>JAFXMP010000011.1 GCA_017530275.1 Clostridia bacterium
ACTGAACCGCAGGGTTCTCGGCGTAATTGCCATAATACTCCGAGGAGGTGCCGGAATAGATCCACCAGTCAAAGGTGGTTTCCGGAGATGCACTCTGGCCGGTGGTGCCGCCGATGTTGCTGTAATAGACCTGCATGCCGACCAGCATGACCACTACAGCGATCATCAAGGCAATCCACTTTGTGCGAATGGACATGGGTTTGATCTCCTTTCTCGAATGGACTGAACGGAGGGATATCTCCCTTGATGCTATCCATGATAGCGAATCACAGAAAAAAGCGCTTTATGATTTCCGACAAAAAATACGGTATTTCCGACACGTCGGCTTTCTGAATTTATTCCGCATACCGGAGCTCTCCTGAAAAGGGAATCCGCTTATCTGATGGCATGATCAGCAAGCCATGCACATTTTCAGGCAGTCTGATCCGATACTGCCATGTGACGTCATCCATCCGCCTGTACACAAATTGGACATTTCCCAGAGGCGTTGCAGCCGAACCGGAAAGGTCTGGAAAACCCAGCAAATGCGGCCGGATTACGATGACACCGTTTTCCTGCCGGATCCCGGCCAGCGTGTGTATGAACGTATACAGCGGAAGCGCGCTCCAGGCGTGGCACTCGCTGCGGGGATGGTGCGGCTCTTCCGGGCAGGTGGTGCTGCCGCGGTCTCTCAGGCTGATCCAGGCCTCCAAATCCCAGCGTAGCTGTTCCTCCATACCTGCTTTTTCAAGCGCGCGAAACCATTCGTAGGAAGTGGCAAAGGAGCAGGGAGGACAGCTTATTGCGGATTTCAGCGCACGGATACTTTCCCTTTCGTTCAGCATCCCATTGATCACAGCCCAGGCCTGTGCATGGCGGGTGAACTGAGGACATTCCGGGCCTTCCCGTACCATGCCTTGATCTGGATCAAAGCATTTTTCCTTGACCCTTTGAAGAATATCTGCCCGCCGCTGCCGGTACTCATTCGCTGTACCGGGGCGCCCCGTTGCTTCATATAGTTTTGCACCACATTCCAGGGCATACGCATACATCAGATTGATGATGGTGCTGGGACCTTCAAAGTAAGCCGGAGGCACGCCGCCAGTTTCTTTCCAGTCTTCCTGCCAGTCTATGAAAGCCCAGGGTTCAATGGCTCCCACCAGCCCAGATTTGTCCCGCTTGCTATCGAAGCAATCCAGAATTCGGTCGACATCGGAGCGGTATTTACGGGCTAGATCCAGATCACCCGTATGCTCCACATACTCCCAAAGAGCAAACGCATAATGCAGGGAGAACGTAGAAATTACTTGCAGATAAGCTGTCGGCGTCTTCCCCGGCAGCAATCCGTTCGGCAGCATTCCACAGTGGAAGTCCAGCAGCGCTTTCTTTGCCAGACGCGTATCGCTGCTCACAGCATAGGTGAAAAGCATTTGCAGCCGCGTATCCATGATGAATTGCAATTGTTCATAGTACGGACAGTCCATGTAGGTTTCCAGCATGCAGTTTCGTAGCGTGCGCAGGCTGATATTCCAAAGCGAATTGACCCAAGAAGCGGATGATGCGATCGAAGATTCAACTGTCAAAGGATACCCTGTTTTTCGATAGGTCGGCGGCTCCGACAACTGTCCACCTTGGATCACGATATAACGGAAGGTACGCACCCAGAAGGGCTCATAGCGTAGGGGGCTGCCGTTCAGCACGATATGATCGGCCCGGCCCGAAACACTGCCGTTCAGATCATCGATGGGCTGCCCATCCATGCCGTCCCCGAAACGTTCCAAATAGGTGATCGTGATTTCTGTTCCTGCTTCGCCGTCAAACAGGAACCGCGGATAACCATTCACATGGGCTCCGGCATCCAGCACAATATCGTTTTCCCTGCAAATGATCCGCGTAAAGTCCGTTTCCCTTTCCTCCAGCAGCGGGATTTCCCGGGGGATCACGTGCACCCGGGGGATCAGTCCCAGGCTCTGGAAGGTAGCTGAGAAGGTCACTGGTCCATAGGGCATCGCGGGCCGCCAGGCCGATGCGTCAAAATCGACGGTTTTCCAGTCGCTGGGCGTCAGCCGAAAATCGATGTTTTCCTCCACTGCGCCAAGATAGACAGAACATTGCGTGGACTTCAGATAAAAGCTGCTGTCCAGCCACACCCGCCAGTCAGCCTGGCCTGTGGTAACAGAACCAATGATTCCCCCATCGCCATCGAATATGCTTCCCTCCATTGCCAGCGAATGGCAATTGCCAGCGCCAACCACACCGTAGATGGCCGACCTTTCATCGGTTTGATCCCGGGCGACATCGGGATCGTTAAAGAGCACCTGTACGACAAACACGTTTTTTCCCGCCCGCAGATAGGGTGTCAGCTCCACCGTTTCATAATACTGCCGATTCAGATCGCCTTTGCAGGGGCCTGACAGCACGGGCTGTTCATTGACCCACAGCCGATATCGGGATACCGCCGTGAGGCAGACCGTCAGATGGGCTTTCTCCGGCAGCGCCTGCTCGCAGCGGAAGTAAGCGAAGCGTCCGCCCAGATCACCGTGATAGATTTGCTTCTGTTTCAGCTCGTCCGGCGGAATCCTGATCCATTGCGCAGATTCCCACATTCTGTTACCTCTTTGAAAATGAAAGACTGGAAAAACCAGCCTTTCACAAAATCCTTATTCTACGATGATTCGCGCCCGATCCAGGTTCAGCACCTGGGTAAATGGATCTGCGGCATCGCCATTGCGCTGGGTAGCGATGCGTACGGTGGCAAAGTATGTGCCGGGCTTATCAAAAGAACAGACGGTTTCCGCGTGCGCAGTGTGTACCTGCCCCCGGACTCCTTTTATAAAGGTCAGTGCACCATCCCACATTTCTTTTCCCAGCATCAGTCTGGCCGCGCCGTTGGTTTCGGTTTCCTTAGCGGCAAGCTGCTTTTCCTGCTGGGCAAACAGGATCTCCGTCACGTCGCCCGCGTTTTCGGGCACCTCAACATCCACCGTGAAGCGCACACACTCGCCTGCTTTTACATGGGTGCATTTTTCGCCGTTGGCCTTCAGTGTGGGGATCGCCTGAATGCCGTACCGTTTGCTCACATCGGGCTCCGTATGAATCTGCCCGTCTTCGCCCAGGGTATAGGCGGTACGATTCAGGGGTTCAATACCCTTCTCCACCCAGTTGCTCAGGTCAATCAGCGCCTGCCGCAGAGCACCCACATAGTTGACCACCATATAGTTGCCGATGGCGGCCACGTCGCCGTGCATGCAGCGTTCCATAAAGTAGGTGCGGTGATCTGCGTCGCTGCCCTTGGCCTCAACGATCTTGTTCCGCCACCAATCGGCGCACCATGGGCACGTGCTTTCGTCCATTAGCGCTTGGATGTTGATGACCTTACCTTGAATTTCGCCATCCTGCCGCACGCCCACACCGGTAAAGGGCACCGGGAAGGGCTTCCGCTGAGGCGTTTTGGGTGTGCCGTCTGCATTGCGGAACTGATCCCAGGCATGGAAGGACAGATCCTCCGGCACCTGGTGGCGATAATAGCTCTGGGCTGCGATATAATCGGAATTATCCAGCAGGATTTCATCCCCAGGCCGCACTTTCCCCAGTGTTTCTCCCACGTCGCTGGTGCCGTAGGCGGAACCGATGGTGACGATGCCACCGTCGCGGTCGGAATAACGCATCATTTTGCCCATGAGCAGGTTCGCACCCGCAGCCTCGCCACTTTCAAAAACCATCGAAAGCCCTTCCAGGTACAGATGATCCCCCTGGGGCAGAGCCTCCAGTTCGAGATAGGCGCCATTGCCATCGGCCAGCTGCTTTTTCCAGGCGTCATCCACGCCATTCAGGCCGTTTTCCGCACTGCGGGCTTCCGCCTTATCAGCCAGATGCACCGAATGAACTTTGGTTTTGAAGTAAATGCGATCCTTGGAGGAAGAGCTTTCCGGGTCAGCCCCCGCATACCCGGGCTTGGTCCAGAAATCGGTAAAGTAGTCGGGATCCATTCTTTTGACACCGGGCATCAGCACCGGCAGGGAGCCGGGATCGATGACGCCCTTGGCCTCCAGATACCAGGCCAGCGGAGGGAAGCCCATCCTTGTCAGCTCCCGCAGCATATCCGCCTCGTCCCGATTCAGTTCTTTATAGGGGTCGCCACTGCCGCCCGCGTCCAGGGCGTCCAGAATTTTGGGAAAAGCATCTCGCAGCACCCGCTGTCCCTGCACGTGCATGGTGATGGTGTTGGGCAGGCTCACGGGAGAGCCGATGACAAAGGGCGCAGCCCCGTCCCAGGCGGAGGTATTCTCGATGCAGGCCATGGATTTGTAGCCGCCGCCGCTGCCGCCGTACACATAGCCATAGGGCCGCTGGGCC
>JAFXMP010000146.1 GCA_017530275.1 Clostridia bacterium
GAATTGTGCCAAAATACCAATAAAAACAAAAGAAAAGCCCCCAAGATGGGGACTTCTCTTGATTTTGGTGCCGGTGGTGGGACTCGAACCCACACGGGGGATTAGCCCAACGGATTTTGAGTCCGTCACGTCTACCATTCCATCACACCGGCATGTGAGGACAGTATAGACGATGTCCTCAGAAAATGCAAGGATGAATTCGTTCAGAATCCCAGATTGTCATTCACAAGAATCACGTGGATCCGGTCCTTGTGTCTGGAAAAGCGGGTAATCAGGAACTGGCAGCAGATGGTGTCCGGCGACTTGCAGTCCATGCAGGCGCCGGTCTTTGCGCAGGGGGTGTTCAGGCCGAAGCGCTGGGCGTTGATGGGCGCGGCCACGTTCCGGGCCCGCTTCATGGCCCCGTCCACGTCGCTGCAGACTTTGTTCATGCCCACGATGAAGATCACTTTTTTCGGCCCCTGGGCGATCGCGGACACGCGGTTGGAGTTGCCGTCGATATTGACCATGATCCCGTCTTCCGTGATGGCGTTGGCGCTGGAAAGGAACACGTCCGCGTCGTAGGCCAGCAGCATGGACGTCCGCCGATCCTCATAGGCGTTCCGATCAATGAAGCTGTAGTTGCCGTTTTTCAGCGCGTCCACCAGCCCGATTTCATGGACGCTCATGCCCCCGCCCATGGTGACGGAGCTTTTTTCCGGGATCAGCGACAGGGCCGTTTTGAGCGCCTCTTCCTTGGATGCCGCGTAGTACCCGGTCATGTTCCGGGACTGGAGCCCCTTGATGACTTTCCGCGCCAATAGCTCGTTCCGCTTGATAATGTTTTCGTTCATGGTATTGCTCCTTTGACGTTTTTTTTGCTGTTTCGCATGGAGGATCTTCGTATTTGATGAAAAGATGCTTGATAGATCACCGGCCTGCATGATCCCCGGTCAGGGCCTGATAGGAAACGGAAAATGCGTCGTCCGCCAAATTGTTGAAGCGGAACCTGTAAAAGCATACCTTATCGCGCAGGACGCTGAGCAGGGAGAGGGTCTTTCTCATTTGATCCGCGCCGGCAGGGCGGTAGGTTTGCTGAAGGAGATACAGAAATGCCTGGCTGAAGGAGATTTTTTCCATCACATTTTCTTCTCCGCGCTCCATCATCACGATGGCCTTCAAAGGCACCATGGCATTGGCGCCAAAGCCTTCCTTGCCGCACCAGGGCGTGCCGCAGGCAATGGCCTGGGTATCCGTGATTTTGATCAGCGGCTTATCGCCGTTCACCACGAAAGCGTCGTCCACATATTTGAGCCACTTTTTGATATGCGTGGTTTTGCCGGTCCCGCTGACCGCGGTAAACATATAGGCGTTCCCGCCTGTAGCCACCACGGCGCCGTGCATCAGGAAGGTATCGTAGGCGAGCATTTTTTCGCTGATTTTCCGGTACACCGCCAGCGTTTCCAGGTACGCGTCGTTTTGCTGCGGTGAACGGCTTTTTTTCGCTTCCTGCCGCTCCGATTCCAGGTCGCTTTCGGTAACGGAGATTTCCATATCGGGCGCAAGATCGGTAAGATATTCTTTGCAGAGGGAAAAAACCCGCGTGTGCAAGGCGTGGACCGCGACGGAATGCCCCGCCACGGCAATGCGGAAATCCCGCTCATTTTTCCCGTTCATCCGAAAAGTTTCTGCTTGCATGCCTTATTCCACGATGCCTTCAGCCTTCAGCCTTTCCACGTACTCATGCACGTATCCGGCGATTTGCTCTTTTTCGCCGGCGTATTCCCGCAAAATCGCGTCCACGATTTTTTCTTCGTCGGTATCCTGTGCCAGCAGCTTCAGGATCGCCGCGGCGGTTTCGTTCAGCTTCAGCACGCCGTGATACCGCTCCGAACCGTCCCCCACAGGAACGGCCACCAGTTCATCGTCCAGGTTCATGATTTCAAAATCGTACTTCGCTTTCATCGTCTCACCTCATAAAGGGAAGAAGGGAAAGGCAAAACGCCCTTCCACAAGGATTGCGCTGCCTTTCCCTTGCTTGTTTTGCAGGCTGTGCTCCTGCGTTTGCTGATACGATCATTCAGCTGTTTATCGCTGCTGTTATTTCCCGTCTACCCAGGGACAAGACATCGGCACGCCTTTCACGTCGTTGTCTGTGGTGCCTTTTTCTTTATTCGCCTGGTACGCTTCATTGTACGGGCAGTCCGCATCGACGCAAATACAGAACGGTGAAGCGGTCATAACGTCCGTTTGGTCAAATAGGACGATCTCCAGCTTGGGAATTTCAAAAACCTTCATTCAACATCAGCCTCCATTCCGTTTCCATACATGGACAAAATCTGTTCTTTCTGTTTTTCCAATGCGCTCACCCGAAATCTTTCAATGCATGGCAGACCGTTGTTCATGCAGTGACGCAGGTGATAACACGCCGGATATATGGGGCACTCCGGGCAAATGTCCGAAGGTTCCATCGTTTCATTCCATCGATCCAGCTTCCCTGGATCGGTGACGCCTTCTTCAAGGCTGCCATAGCGATCATGGATACTCTCATGCTCGCATCGGCAAAAGCTGCCGTCCGGCTGAATCATCACCGCGTGGGGATTATCAGCCATGCATTGGCTGAACGACAGATAAGGATACTTTATATCGTCAAAATGCAGCTTCATTTCCTTCAGCCGCTCGGTGCAGTCAGCATTGAAATCCATCAGGGCCAGGATATCATCGTAAGAATGATGGACCGGTTGGTAACCCTGGCCGTCAAAGAGCGTGTTCAGATAGACGGTCACATGGCTTTGGCCGGAATACCGTTCGCCCAGCTCTTCAATGAGCTTGCGGATTTCATCCTGATTGTAAACATCCGCATTCAGCCGGATCTTGACGTGGATCCCTTTGCCGCTGAGCAGATCAATGTTTCTCAGAACGCGCTGATACGGATTGTCCTGCACGTCCGCATAGGCTTTTACCCGATTATAGGTATCTTCGGTTCCGTCCAGGGTGATCTGAACCCGCTGCAGCTTCCATAATTCCCTGCTCCTTTCGACGATTTCCTCGTCGAAGAGGTAGCCGTTGCTGATCATGGCAGACGCAAACGGGATTTCGCGATCCATGAGCCCCTGAGAAATCTGATCGATCCGCCGGAGGCCGACAAGCGGCTCGCCGCCAAACCAATTGATCGAAATACGCTTGCCCTGCCGGTGCTCGTCGATATAATCTATGAGCTTGCCTGCCGTTTCTTCCGTCATCTGAACGCGGGGATGATCGCTTTCGTAACAGTAAAAACAGTGCGCGTTGCAGAAGGTGGTAGGAAGAATCACGTAATGGGTGATGGCTTTCCCGGTGAAGCGGGACTTATAGATCCGCCGGAGCTGATGGACCGATTTGTACTCGTCAAAGCCTTCCCTCACCAGAAAATGCCCGGCCGCCAGCTGCTCCATCACAGGATCGTAAACGGCGGGGAGCTTTTCCAGCATCGCGGCTTCTTCCCGGCTCAGCTCCGCCAACTGGCCGGTCACGGCGTTGTGAAGCAGCACTTTGCCTTCATGATCCACCCGGAGCACATAACGCATGAGTCGATAGACATCCGTTTCTTTGATTCGTTGCTTCCCCCAGAGATTAACGATGTATTTCTTGGGTTCCACAATCGTCTTCACGAACCGACGCCACCTCCTTGCCGCCACAAAACCGTGAACCTCTCGTCCTGAATGGACATACTGAGTCAACGTAATTATACAACTGGCATAAGGCTTTTGTCAATATCTTTTGCATATAATTGACAGTTTATCAGTTTTCGTTTCCCAGCCTCTGGCGTTCCACCAGGTCGGCGAAAATGCCGTTGCGGGCGATGAGCTCTTCATACGTGCCGTCCTCGGCGATTTTGCCGCCGTCGATTACCAGGATGCGGTCGCAATGACGGATGGTAGACAGGCGATGGGCGATGACGATGCGGGTGCATTTCATATGGTCCAGGGCGTCGGAAACCTTCTTCTGCGTAATATTATCCAGCGCCGAGGTGGCTTCGTCGAAAATCAGGATCCTGGGCTTGGGGGCAATGGCCCGGGCGATCATCAGCCGCTGCCGCTGCCCGCCGGAAATGGTGCCGCCGCCCTCCTGCAGCAGGGTGTTCATGCCCATGGGCATATCCCGGATATCGTCGGCGATCCCTGCGATTTCCGCCGCTTCCCAGGCGTCCTGGAGCTTTAGCGTCGGGGCGGAAATCACGATGTTTTCAAATATGCTGCCTGTGAACAGATGCCCGTCCTGCATGACCACGCCGATCTGCCGCCGGAGCGAACGCACGTCCAGCTGCTGCAGATCCTTTTTATCGTAGTTGATCACGCCGCGGGCAGGCTTCTCAAACCCCAGCAGCAGCCTTACCAGCGTTGATTTTCCGCAGCCGCTTTTGCCCACGATGGCCACATACTGCCGGGCGGGAATGGTGAGGCTGAAATCATCGAACAGCGGCTTGCTTTCGGGGTCGTAGCCGAAGGTCAAGTGGGAAACCTCGATATTGCCGGAAAGCCGGGCGACGGTTTCCTTGCCGGAGGAAGATTCCGGCTTGGAAGCAAGAAGGGGCTTTATCAGGTTGATAACGGGCTTGATGGAAGCGGCGGAAAGCGCCACCGACGTCAGCGACGAAAACGCGGCGGAAATGTAAGCGTAAGCCGTGTTGAACGCAAAGTAATCCGCAACGCGCACCTGATTTTTGACGGCGATGAAATACATGAAGGCAGTGCCGATAAGGGTGACGGCGGTGGTGATCACCTCGGACAGGACGATGATTTTCGGGGGGTTAAAGGTAAGCTCGGCGCCTTTGGAGTACGCCTGAGACCATTTGGCGAACGCACGGTTTTCCGACCCGCTCAGGCGGATTTTTTGGATCCCCGCGATCAGGGAATACACCAGGCCGCGTTCCTTGGCGGTGAGCACCATTTTTTCGGCGTCGATGCGCATCTGCACCATCGCGGACAAGAGGCTTACCCCAAGCGTCAGCAATGTAACGATCAGGCTGGGCCAAACCAGGCTGGGGGCGAACGCAAAGATCTGCGTCAGATACACCAGGGAAAAAACGCCTGTGACCGCGGTGGAAAACAGCGAATCCACGATGGTTTCGCACAGGGTATCCATATAGCTGATATACTGATTCAGCTCGCCTGCCGAATACTCCTTAAAAAACGACGCCGGCATGGACAGAATGCGCATCATGGCAGCCGCGCTGACATTCACATTCAGTTTTTCCCGGATCCTGGAAAGAAGCATCGTGTGGATGATCGATAAAAGGGTCCTGCCGACAGTGGCAAACAGCAGGAAAGACATGACGGCATACAGCAGCTGCATGCTGCCGCTTTGCACCACCGTTTCCATCAGGATCTGATTCAGCTTGGGCATCAGCATGCCCACCAGCGTGACGGCCAGGGCAGACGCGCCGAAGCTTGCCGCGTCGCGCGCGGTGAGGCAGCTCATCATGTAGCGCAGCAGATCCTTGAGCTTCAGCTCCCGCATGGGCAAAGGACGGTAAAAGCACAGCGCTTCATGACTGATTTTCTTTTCTTCTTTGGCGTTGATCCGTATCCGGATGCCCGTTCGGGGGTCCGTATATTCATAGCCCCCCATTTCGGAAGGCAGGATCGCAATGATCGTTCCTTCTTCGCGAAGGGAGGTGATCATCGGGCCCATGGCGTCGGCATGCCAGCCTTTGTTCAGAATGACTTCCCGGTACAGGATGCCGGTCGGAGAAAGCAGATAATCCAGCCGGTCCCGAAGGCCCCGGATATGGGCGGGGACCTCCCGCTCCTTCAGCCCAAAAAACTTCAGCAGCCCGGAAATGGCGTCGCTTACGTCCTCCTGATCCTGCAGGCTGCTGCGGATCTTCCGACCGGTAATGGAACGGGCAATCCCTTCAAAAGAGTCGCTCAGCAGTTCGCGCTCGTGTTTTTTTCGGAATTCTATTTGCTCGTCAAACCAGCCCATCGTTTTCCCTCTTCTCTTTCTGCGTTGGAAGCGCTACTCATTCGTCACCAATTCCGCGTACGCGCCGCCTTTGGCATACAGTTCTTCATGCGTGCCGCGCTCTACGATCCTGCCCTTGTCCATCACGATGATCTCATCGCAGCCGCGGATGGTGGAAAGGCGATGGGCGATGATGATGCAGGTGATGCCCCGGGCGTTGATGGAACGGATCACCTCGTGCTCCGTTCTTGCGTCCAGGGCGGAGGTGGCTTCGTCCATGATGCAGATGGTGGGATCCTGGGACAGAGCGCGGGCGATCTCCAGCCGCTGGCGCTGGCCGCCGGACAAATCGCGTCCGCCATCCAGGAGCTTATGCGAAAAGCCGCCGTCGCGGGTGACGATATCATCGTAAATACCGGCGTCACGCGCCGCCAGCGTCACCTCAAAATCCTCGATGGAATCATCCCACATTTTTATATTCTGCGCAATCGTGTCCTCAAACAGCGTAATGTCCTGGTCGATGACGCTGACGGAGCCCGTGAATACATTGCGGTCGATTTCCTCCAGCGGAATGCCGTCAAAGGTGATCGTGCCGCTCCAGGGATGATTGAGCCCGGAAATCAGCTTGGCCAGGGTGGATTTTCCGCACCCCGTCCGGCCCACAAAAGCGATTTTCTGGCCGGGCTTCACCGTCATGGAAAAATCAGCGATCAGCGGTTTCCCCAGCCGGGAATACCCGAACGTGACGTTTTTAAGTTCGATCTGGCCGGAAAGCTTCCGGTATTCCTCTTTTTTCTCCCGCGGGGAGAAAGAGGCGTCTTCCGGATAGCTCATCACGTCGTCGACGCGTTCCATCTGCGTGATCATTTCCTGCATGGATTGGCCGGCGCTGATCAAGTCGGATGCAGGCTGCATAAAGGAAGCCAGGAAGCCCTGGAACGCCATGACCATACCGATGGTAAACCTGTTTTCTATCACCAGTATCACGCCAAGCCCCAGGACAGCCAGGTTCGCCACGGCCGTGATGGCCATGGGCAGCGAACCCAGGAACAGGTTCAGCCGGGTATACTTTACGGATTGCGTGTTCACGCTGGCCTGATAGCCGGCCCAGCGGCCGAAGAAGCCGTTTTCCGCGCCGCTGGATTTAATGGTTTCGATCATGCTGATCCCCGACATGGTGGCGGAGGAGAGATTGGCGGCGTCCCGCTGCTGGACGCGGGTGATGTTCACCCGCTTTGCCGTAACGATGGAGGACACCGCCAGGTTCAGCAGGATCGCGCCGATGCCGATGAGCGAAAGAAGCACGCTGTAATGGACCATGACGATGAGATAGAATACCATCATCATCGCCTGGATCGCCAACGGCGCAAAGGTATCCACCAGCGTTGAGGCAATGGAAGCGTTGGTCGTTTGGCGATCCGCGATATCAGCCGACAGGCGCTGGTTGAAAAACTGCATCGGAAGCCGCAGCACTTTCCACAGGTAGGAGGCGCTGCCGTAAGCGGACATTTTGCCCTCGATCCGCAGGGAGTAAACGGCGGAAATCCAGCTGACCACCACGCTCAGCACGATCAAAAGCGAGAACAGGAGCAGGAAGGGCGTGAGCCATTCGGGGTTTTCGCCGGTCAGCAGACGATCCAGGAACGTACGGGAGAACGCCGGCTGAATGAGGCCGATCAGCGAAGCAATCGTGGTGGTGAGCACCACGAACACGACGGCGGCGCCGGTTCCTTTCAGCTGTTCTTTTGCATAGGAGAAAACGGACTTGGGTTTCCCGGAGGGCTCGAAGGAATCTCCGGGCTCAAAACAAATGCAGACGCCCGTAAATTCCTTGTCAAACTCTTCCCATTCCACGATCACCCGTCCGCGGGCGGGATCGTTGATCACGGCGCGCCTGCCCTTAAACCCGCAGAGCACCACAAAATGGTTAAAGCCCCAATGAATGATGCAGGGAAAGGGGCCTTCCTCCATCAGCGTTTCCGGCTCGATCCGCCAGGCGCTTGCCTTCATGCCGTAGCTCCGGGCGGCCAGCATGATATTTTTCGCGTTGGCGCCGTTCATGGATACGCCGCAGTCCACGCGGGCCTGCTCCAGCGGGATCCACTTGCGATAGTAATGCAGGATCATGGTCAGCGACGCGGCTCCGCACTCCAGCGACTCCATCTGCATGACCATCGGGACGCGCACGGAGCCTTTGGTCACCGGTTTTGGCACTTTTGCCTGCTTGAACATATGCCCACCCCCTCACTGCAGCAGAAGCGAGATGGGCTTTAGATCTTCCGTGACCACTTCGCCGGTATAGACGCCTTCGGGAAGATCGATGATCACCGGCACTTCCACCACCAGATCGCCCATGCGCAGATCCCCGCTGAGCAGCACGCGGGGCGGCGTTTCCTCAGAAACGATGTTTACGTTGTATTCATCGGTTATCTTCAGCGGATAATCGGCGCCTTCCACATGGACGATGCCTTTGTCCAGCACCTTGTCGGCGATGTCATAGCTCACGTAGCATATGCTTTTTTCCGGGCTGACGGATACGGCACATTTCGCGGTGGTGCGGATGTGGCCGAAAATCCCCCATAAGATGCCGCCCGCAAGCAGGGCGATGACCGCGGCCATCACGAGCCAGATCCCGGGGGAGGTGACGCGGAGATAATCGTTCAGCGACTCGGGCGAATCCACGGCCTCCAGGCTCTTTTCACGGAACAGCTGTACTTTCGGTTTTTCCTCAGACATATCAAAGCGCTCCTCTCATTTGTTGCGAAAATACCGTATGCTCTGTTTTGAACGGACAGGGGAGAAGAAAAGCCCGTTTCGCTGCCTGCCTTGCCCTGTTTTCCCGCGGCGCGCGTCCAAAGCATGTTCTTTCCCGATGCGTCCGGATGATGCGAATGCCTTTCTGAATCATCGTTTTTTGGGCCGATACGTCCGTCCGCATTCGACGAAGGGAGCGGAGGACGTCTCTTCGATGCCCAAATTATATGCGTCCATCATTTTAACACATTTTTGTCCCAGATACCACCCTTTTCAAATTAATATGAAAAAATATATCGCAAATTTACTTTTTTTGGTTAAGAATAATTTGACATCCCAAATTATATCGCGTATAATCACGACTTTGACAGTCAGAAGAGGCAAAAAGTCCCTGAAACGCTGGAAAATCAAGCGTCTCAGGGGCTTTATTTGGAAGAAAGAAAGTGCACAATGTTGAGGAAGAGGAGCAGGATTTCAAAATTTTTTTCATCGCCTTATCAGTTGTAATCTGGGCATCTATCGAAAGGGAAAACGCAGTCTGCAAGGCGGACATGAGAGGGGACGAAGAAAAGGCA
>JAFXMP010000147.1 GCA_017530275.1 Clostridia bacterium
CGCCGTGTAATCATAGAGGCACCCCAGCTCCCCGGCCAGCTCGTCCAATCTCCACTCTGGCATTTTGTCCACGTCCAGGATAATGTCAAGCCCATTTTCCGCCGCTTCCGCCACGTACTGAAAAGCGGCTTCAATGGCTTTAGCCAAAGCATACCCGTTATGATCCCGCAGGATAAAACGCGGAACAAGGCGTTCGATCTCAAATTTGATCTTCATGTCACAAGGTCACCACCGTCAACGTGATCGTGCCTTTGCAGTGCGCCCGTTCCACGATTTCCGTATATTCCGGCTTATCTTCCCCAGCCATGCCGCTGCCATCCAGGAATTTCACGCGCTCACAGCCAAGTTGGTACAGCATGGCGATCAGCCGGTCTGGATTGAACGCCCTGCCGATCTTGTTGTCCTGCCATGCCTGATACTGGGCGACGGTTTCCGTAATGCTTTCCCCGATGGATAGTTGGGAATCGTGCCACACCTTTACATTCAGCGTGTACGCCGCTTCCGTGGCAGCGTGTACGATCACGTGATCATTCAGCGGCCTTTTGTCCGCGGGGGATAACGCCTGGGCAACGGCGGAGAAGATGGCCTGCTGATCCGCGCCGGAGGCCAGGATCATGTAAATGCCCACTTCCCCGCCGCCATCGTTCAGCGCCCGAGCGTCCAGAATTTGGGTGCTCACCGCCATGGCCTGGCTTTCGTACAGCATGCTTGGCCCCGTGGTCACGCTGGCAAGCCCGTACCGGCGAATGCGCTCCCTGTACGCCTCTTGTTCCTCTGCGTCCACGCCGCCGCTTGCGTCCTCGGTGACGACGGCGCTCACCATACCGTCAACCGGCTGGATGAACTGCAATTCCACTCCCGTATACAGGCCGTTTCCGATAGCCCCCGGCGTTGTGCAGCGCACGGTAGTATTCACCTCCTGGGCCGTCCCGGTCTGGGTGATGTCCTCCGTGAGCTCATACAGCAGCGTCCCGTCCGCCGTCAGCAGCGTGCCCGCCTCCAGGGTATGGGAATAGCCCGTAGCGCTGAACGTGATCCTGACCGGCGCGGTGGCGGCCACGGCCTCCTGATAGATGCAGTTGCGCTTTTCGCCGCACAGCTTCAGGTATTCGCCGATGGCGTGGGTCACAGTGTTCATGCGGCATGCGCTGTCCACTTCCGCCAAAATTGCTATTGCGATGGCCTGCGCGGCGCGTAACAGGATTTCCTTTTCGTCCCCAGGGTACAGGATATCGCCTCCCTTCTCGACGTAGACGCGGTGCATCCTGTCCCACAGCGTTTCCGGGTCATAGTCCACATAATGGGTTTCTGTATTGTCCACATTATTGCCCCCTTCCGGCTTCTTACTCTCCATTTTTCACTTCGATTGTCGCCGTAATAAGGATTTCACCGTTTTTATCCATTTCGGCAGCAGCATCCACTACTTCCGCATCTGGCTCCCACATCATCACTCTGTCAAGCTCCGGCAGCAGCGCCAGACGCATTTTGTCTATCGGCATGTGGTACAGCGCAGGGTCAAATCCTCGCAGCCTGTCATAGGGCACTTCGCCCATTTCTGTCATCAGCAGGTTTTTGCAATTCTGAACGGTTCTTGCTGCTGAACTGCTTCCGATTTCAAAATTTACCGGCTCCTGCTGATTATTGATCTGATACTTTGCCATACCACACCTCTCATTTAACTTTCTGCGCCAGTTTTTTCGCCATGGCGATTCCCCGCGCCCGGCCCGTTGTGGCCGTCACTTTTTCGGAGGAATCGCTGGTTGTTTGTGTAACGCGGGGCGCGGCTTGTGTGACCGCATCGATTTCATTCTTTTTTGCCTGGTCAACCAGGCTGTTCTGATATTCCAGGCCGCCCGTCAGCTTGTCCCGCGACGCTTCTTTTGCTTTATCAATGATTCCTTTGGCAAAGTTAAGCCCCGTTGTAACAAGCGTTTTTACACCATTCGCAAGGGCGTCTGCGGTTTTTTTCACATCGGCGGCTTTCACGCTTGGTTTTTGTGAACTGCTGCCGCTTCCTCCGCTGCTGCTTTTCCCGTCGCTTTCTGTGCCTTGCTTGAAGGTCAGTTTCACTTTGCAGCTGATCCATTTATCCCCCTGCCCGGGCATATGCACGATCTCGACGATTTCCGCCTTAGTCAGCATCATCTTGGCGGGCAGCAGTTTCGCACTTCCCAAATAGAAATACGCCGTGGCCCCGTCCGTGGCTTCCTGCACATATTCCAGCGCCTCTTTCATCACGTCCGTTACCCCCGTCAGCGCGTTCAACTCAACCGTCGTGCTGATCTCTGGGATTTCCCCGTATTTGTGCTCCACATACTTTTGCTTATCGCTGTTTTTGTCTGTGGTTTCGCAGCTTCCCTTAATGGTCAGGTCGGTAAGTCCGCGGATCAGCTTAGGCGATACCTCAAACGTGTGTCCGTTCCAGTTTGCAATCGTCGCCATACCGCCACCGCCTTATGTTTTCCACGGCGCTATGGTATTCGCCAGCGCCGTTTCATTGTTCCTCTGGGGTACATCCAGGGAGGGAAGCAGCAGGATTTCTCCGCCGTCAAAAACAGTCTGCCCGCAATAGTCGGGGTTGGCGATCATCAGGTCGGATGCGTATTTTTCGTTACCGTATACGGCCAAAGCGATGCTGTCAAAACTCTCATTGGCAGAGCAATGGTATTGTAATCCGCTGTACACGATCATTGATACATCACCATGCTTTCATACAGTTGGCGGTTTGCCCACCATTCATTGATCCATTTTTCAAATCGTTTCTTGTCCTCTTTCAGTGCCTTTTCCACGCCAGATGCGTTGTCCGCGTGAATCACGGGGCTGTACTGTACCTGGATACTGCCCCCGCCGCCTGTTCCGCCGCTGTCGCTGCTTCCGCTACCGGAGGAAGAAGATTCAGAAAGCGTGCTCCATTGCAGGGCCGTCCCGGTCGTGCCTCCCTCGGCAAACATCCGCGCCCCGGCAATTTCCGCTAATTCCGGCAGGCTGAACCCGCTGGCTTGGGCAGATTGCAGAATCAGTTTTGCCGTCTGTTGTGTATGACGTTCCGGGATGAACCACTCAGGCACGCCCGCCTCCGCGAAAATGGAAAGCTTGGTTTGCCGTCCGCCTGTTTCGCGCATAAAGGGAAGCTCGCTTTCTTCCGTGCTTCCGCCCTCGGCAAACATCCGCGCCCCGGCGATCTCCGCCAATTCCGGCAGGCTGAACCCGCTGGCTTGCGCAGATTGAAGGATCAGCTTTGCCGTTTCATGCGTGTGACGTTCCGGGATGAACCACTCCGGCACGGGTCCCTCGCCGAAAACAGCCGGTTCTGTAGCTCGTCCGCCCTCGGCCATAAACAGCCCGCTAAAGGCCGATCCGATTAGCTTTGCCGCAAAATTCACTGGATGCTGGGTGGCCCATTCCTGTGCTGCGTTATGTGCTGCGCTGGCCGCGTCCGCGCCTCCGGTCACGTCGATTCTGCTGCTCACGTCGCCCAGCTCGTCCAGTGTGCCTTGCGCCTTGTTATAGGCGTTCTGCGCGGCGTCTGAAGCCCCATCGATGGTATATCCGCTGGTATTCTTTTCGGCTTCCGTCTGGCCCGGCCGCAAATACTGGGTCGTGTTCTGGCTCTGTTCTCCGTAGAGTAGTCCATACAGGGAAAACCACTCAGAGAAAGGATTTTCTTCCGTCAGGTATCCCGTCTTGTCCGCCGCCACCATGTCGTCATATACACGGGAAAGATCATATCGTTGGTCCAGAGCGCTGTAAATTCTCCCCAGTTCCTCCTGGGCGTATTTGTTCTCAACTCCGCCCCAGTATTGGTTCATGCCCTCGCCGGTTCCCTTTGCCAGCGCTTCGCCCATGGTTTCAAACAGCGGTTCCAGCCCGTCCTTTCCGCCGAACAGGGAGATAGTATTTCTTGCCATGTCCAGGGTATAGGTAGGGGCACCGATCAGCGCGGCCATCATGGCGCGGTTTTGCGCCGCCGTCGTTTGCTGATTGTAAGCGTCCAACGCGTCCACGCCCTGGGCTGTGGTGGCAAAGTCGTCTTGCCAGTTAAAAAAATCCCACACCGGCTTTTCGGTTCGCAGTATGGTGCTAAAACCATTTACAAGCTGTTCCATAGCAAGCACATGGCGCATCCGTTCCGCCATTTCCGCATTCCCTGTTTGTTCATAATAGGCGACTTGGCTGGCAACCGCTTTCTCTCCTCCAAGGCTGGAAATCATGTTGCCCATGATCTTGCCAAGCATGGCGCGTGTGTTGCTATCGCTGCTTCCGCTGTTTGAATATTTCGACCCTCCCATTTCCTGTGTCAGCATATCCAGCACAGTCCCGGCGCTTAGCTGTCCACTCATATATAGGTCGGCGTATTTTTCAAGGCTGCTGTAAGCATCGCCAAGCCCGCTTTGCACAGTTTGGCTGCTCCATAGCGTCAGCAGGAACTCGTCATAATTGGCCCTATATTGGCTTTCCCACTCTTTATACTGTTCATCCACGCCGCCCGGCGCAGACAATTCTTCCTCCGTCGCGCCGTAGTATTTAAGCCGTGCCCGTTCTGTCAGGTAGCGGTCCTCCAGCTCCGCAAGGTCGCTGTCCCGCTGCTCGGTCACGGTCTTTGCCATTTCCTGTATATCATCCAGGCTGGCCGTCTGCGCCTTGTGCAGCCACTTTTCCTGCTGGATGAACTGTTCCTCGGTCAGCGCCTGGTTCTGTGCTCTGGCGATCAGGGCATTGTATTCCTCGAACATCCCCAGGATCGTGTCGTAATCGTCCTCGTCAAAGCCCTCCTCAAAGCCTTCCAGCATGGCGGCTTTCAATCTTTCCGCCACGCTTCCCGCCTGGGCCACGGCGTCATCCTTTCCTTCGTTCAGCAGCTCAAGGATTCTTTGGTATTTGGGGTCTGCCGCCGCAACCTCGTCCCCGCCGTACAGCGCGTTCCAAAATTCCGCCGCCATGTCGGAGGATGCGTTGATGCTGGCAAGCACCTGTTCATAGATGTCAATGCCCATCTGTTCAAAGGCTTGCTTTTCCTCCGGCGTAAACTCCTTCTTGGTGAGCATCGCCGTCAGCAGGTCGCTTGAGAATGTGGTGCTGGCTTTTTTGTAATTTTCGGTAGCGGTATTCAGCGCACCGGCAAAATTATTCACCCGTTCAAACGCAGTGTTGAAATCTTTTCCCAGCGTTACCACGTATTCATTCAGCGTCTGGGCGTCCAGCGGCATATCGCCGAACATCCCTTCCAGCTTCGCTTCTTTCAGGCTGTTCAGCGTGGATACCGCCGCGCCCGCGCCCACCGTGATCATAGCGATAATGCCCGGAACCGTCGCCAGGAAGCCCAGGAAGCGCATCATGGAACCCGCGCCGATCAACCCTCCGCCCGCTACGGCGATTGTTTTCAGTCCGTCCACCATGGCCCCGAACTTGTCATCGTCCATGGTGTTGATCGAATCCACGATACCGCCCACAAAGCCTTGTATCTTCTGCCAGTCTCCCGCCAATTCTTCACCGGTTCTCCTGTGCAGTTCTTCCACCTTGCTCAAAAATAGTTCCGTGCTGCCGTAGAGCGTATTGTTCATCATTTCGCGCACGTATTCGGTCGTACCTGCGGCGGCATTGTTTGACAGATCGCCAAACATCTGCGTGGCTTCCTCTAAGCTCATCAAAATATTCATGCTGCCCTGGATGCCGCGGATGCCGAATACCTCGCTCATGATGCCCATGACCGTTTGATGTTTTAGTACACGCTCGTAAAACTGCTGCGTGCTCTCGTCCGCTTCCTGTGTGTATCCGCTGATGGCGATTAACGCCTGCCCCAGTTCATAATAAGTTTGCAGCACAGGCTTCGCCTGCCCGGTCACGGAATCGAACGCACTGAATCCATTGGCTTCCAGCGTGTTCAGTGCATCCAGAAGCCCCTGATCCTCCATGATGCCCATATCTTTGATTTCTTGCGCGGAAACGCCAAGCTGTTCCAGCACTTTGGACGCTTTCCCGCTGGGCGCATAAAGTTTCATCAGGGAGGTTTTGATCATCGTGCCTGCCGCGCTGCCTGTCGTGCCCATATCGTGCATGACTTTCGTGAGAGCGAGCAGTTCCTCGGTGTTCTTCGCAAAGCGTACCGTACTGCCCAGCTTCAGAAATGTTTCGCCAAATTCGCTGGTCGTACCGGCGCTTTTATTGGCCGCGTAAATCCACTCGTCCATTTTTCCGGTGATGTCGTCAAAACTCCACCCGAAGCTCTTTTGGGCTTTCAGCACGTAATTCATGGCCGTGCTCAAATCCATGCCGCCCGCCTGGGCCATTGCCATAGCAGCCGGAACGCCCTCCAGCATTTGCTCATAGTCCCAGCCCGCATGCGCCGCTTCCACCATGGCGTTGCTGATGTCGTTGGTGTGGAAAATATTGGAGTTTGCCAAGTCAGCGGCCATATTCTTCATATCGTCCATGGCGCTTTGAAGCGCACGGCTTCCCTTTTGGAATGTGCCATTTGTTCCCCACACCGTTTCCAGCTCGGTCATGTTGTATTCATAGTCTTTATATACGTTCAGGCTTTCCTTGCCGAAGTTAAGCAGCTTTTGGCTCACCTCGTCAACGGTGCCTCCCATCGTGATAAGGGCGGTTCCGATCTCGCCGAAGGTATTGTCCACACGCCCGCCGAGGACAACAAATGCGTTTAGCGTTTTTTGCGCCATGTTTTCACCGCCTTATAGGTCGCGCTGTATCTTGCCTAAGATCATGCCGCGCCCGTCGTCAAACATAAAAAAATAAACTTCGTCCCCGATCTCGTATTCATATTTCTTTTCACGGGCAATTTCGTTCGGGGCCTCGCATTGATATTCATTCACGTACTTGTTTGCGCTTTCCATCCATCGGCTTTTGATCCCGCCCCGTGTATAGCTTTCCACCTTATAGCAGGGGCCGTCTTTTTTTTCAGAGATTTTCCCGCGTTCAATGCTCACGCCGGATGTCCGTTCCATTTGTTCCATTCGTATTTTCTCCCAGCCTTAGCTGATTGAGGTTACGCAGCGAAGCATCTTTGCCTTTGTCCGTCCGTCCAATAGATTTTGCACCGCTTCCTGGATGATCCATTGTCCTGCCGCGTCTGTCCTGCTTTTCACGTTGATGCGCACCATGGCTGTATAGCCAGGATTGAAGTCCATTTCGATATTAAGGATTTCGCTTTGCCTGTTGTGCATGAGCAGGATGCCTTTGGCCCAGCGGTAGGCCATCGCGTCATTGTCCACGGTAATATCGGTCAGTATCCGGCTTTGGCCGTTCGCGCTGCTGTCGCGGGCTTCTCCGCTTCCGAACATGGTTTTGATGGCAACGCTCTGCCAGCTCATGTCCCGCCTGTCAATGTATTCGCTGTCAAGCTGGCCGTCGTCCAGCTCCATTTCGTGCATAGGGGTTAAGCCCTGGGCGTACTGTACGCCGATTGCGGTATAGTTACCGTCCAGGGCTTTCAGAATGGCCCCCTCCCGGTTCGCAAGCTGCTGCATGAATACCGGGGAGCTCATATTGTCACGCAGCAGGTATTCGTAGGTCATTCCGCCGTCCAGTCCATACAGCTTTGCCCCCATTCCGCACTCTCCGGCGCATACGCTTAGGATCGCGGAAAGCGTTTTCTTTTCAAATGCCTGCCATTTTTGCGGAAAAGGCACGCTTTTGCTGGCTGTGGCATAGATGCGGTAAGCGCCGTCCTCCGGCACCACCGTATTCAAAAACAGCGTCTTGGTGTCGTATCCGCTTCGCTTTACGCGGATTTTGTCATTCTTCTTTGGTCCCCAGCGAAACCATTTGTCCGCGTGATCCACTTTCAGATTCAGGCAATCGGCCTCTCCGCCGCCTACGTCCCGGCAAACGCATTCCATAATATCCACATCGTCGGTGATGTCCACGCCCTCATATATCAGAGAGATGTCTTTCTGCACTTTGACCATGGCCTATCACCTCCTGTGCCGTTTTCTCGGTTTATTCGCCCTGATTTGATTTACCGCCTGGTTTCGCTTTTTTGCTTTGCGTTCGTATACGCTGCAAATGGCTTCCCATATTTCATAGAACCGCAGCACCGGCATTCCCAGGTATTCCGGCACCGACGTGTTGCTGTTGATGCTCGCGTCCACTACTTGTTCGAGATATTGCTGTTTCCCGCCTGGGAGGACGCATTGTAAAAAAGCTTCGCAAGCTGCATTGCCTTGATGGCGTCTGCCCCAGCCAAGCGGCTTTTGATGTCCTTTGCGTCATACAGGCGGGTCGTCTTCCCGCCGTCCTCCACCATGGGCGCGCACTTTTCCGCCGTCGCGGCGAACAGGGCCATGGCCTGCTTGTTGCTGATTCCGAACATATTGTTGACAGCCATCACACTGTCCAGCGCGTCCATGACTTCAATGCCTTTCAGCCCGCAAAAATCGAATTTTATTTCTTTCACATCTTCGCTGTGCGCTCGAATGGGCGTCATCAGCTTTAGCGTTCCCTGGCACAGCACGCGCAGTTGTTCCGCTGGGTCAGAAATGATTTTTTGTTCTTCCTGATTCTCTTTCTCCGCTTCTTCGCCAGTGTCTTCATCGTCCAGCAGCGCGTCCATTTTCTTTTCCAGTTCCTTTTTCTCCATGTTTACCTCCTGATGCTCGCAAATCAAAGGCGGGCCGCACGCCTGTATGCGGCCCGCCCCGTATCGTATTCAATATCTTCCCTTTAATCCAAAAGGGACGAAAGCTGGCTGCCGTAGTCCACGCCATTGATGCGGATGATCCCTGCCATGGAATCAATCAGGGTGGTCACTTCACCGTCGATTTCTTCTTCATATCGCAGGATGGAGTATTTCTCCGTGCTGCCATAGGGGTTATCCGTTTCGATGTCGCCTTTCTCGGTGCTCTTGTGTGCGCCGATCACGCGCACCTTCACCAGTTCATTGTCAACCTGGCCCAGCGTCACGTTGTAGTTCTGCCGGGCCACACGGGCCTCGATGGTATGCAGTCCAGGGTCGGAAAGATTGGCGCAGTAGTTGCCGTTGTTGTGGCTTACTTCAAGCTCCATGGCATTGTAATGATAGATGTTGGGTATTTCCACGTCCATCACCATGCCAGCGCTTTTTACGGGCGTAGTCGGGTGCTCAATCGTGGGCAGGCCGATCTTGGTAACGTCCTCCACCTTGTTGCCGTTGTCATACAGCCGATGGTCTTCCACGTTGCAGCGTACATTTTTAGGCATTGTCTTGGCTCCTTTCGTTTATCTGTTTACGGACGATTAACCGGCCATTTCGTCCATCGCCTGGAAATAGACTTCGTACCCGTCCGCCGTCCAGTTGGCAATAGCGGTCAGGCTCTTGGCAAGCGGCGTGTTGGTCACGTTGAACAGGATGCGGAAGTCACCGCTGTAAATGTCGCTCCTGGCTTCCTGGGAAGCGTCCAGCACTACCTTGCCGTAGGTCAGCGCGCCGATGCCCAGCAGCGCGTCCACGCGGCTTTGTTCCTCGGCCACCATGGATTTAAGCGCGTTGATGGGCATGGGCTTGTCGATGTCCACATTGCGGCGGTGCTGGAAGTCGTTGGTCAGGTAGTACAGCATCATCAGGCAGGTGTCGTTCACGTTGATGGTGGTTGCATCGTCCTGGTTGTAGCTGCCCGCGAACATGCCCCAGATCACCCAGCGTCCGCCCACGTAAGCGGCGCTGTTGATGCCGTTGGCGTTCAGGCACTTGTTGATGATGTCGTCGGTATACACGCGGCCCGTCACGGCTTCGCCGAAATACAGGTCCTGGATGATGGCGCAGGTGGTATTGCTGCCGGTCATATAAGGCACGCCGTTGTTCTGGTTCAGCAGCTCCTGGAAGTTGGCGGCGTTCAGCACGGAAAGGTGGTATTTCTGTCCATCCGTACCCTTTGCCAGGGGGAAGAACACGCTTTCGTTGTCCTTGTTGTATCCGTTGTTTACCTTCCAGGTGGGAGCATTTTCCAGTGTTACCGCGTTGCCAAGGGCGTCCACGATGGGCATATCCACAAACAGCCAGGCATTCCAATGTCCGCCGATCTTCTGGCTGTTCACATACAGGGCGTTGTGTACGTCGGGAATGTGGGAGAAGCCAGGGGCCAGCAGGAAAGCGGGGATATAGCCCGTATCGTTGTACACGTTGCGCACGGCATAAATGCCGGTGTTATAGCCGTGGTCGTCCGTTTCCCCAAGCAGGTCAGCGGCAGTCACGGCGGTGGGGTCAACCTTGGTGTAGGTGATGGTCAGCGTGGAAGTGCCCAGCGCGCCAGCCGTTTTCTCCGCAATCACGATCACCTTCTTGGAAAAGTCATAGGTTGCGGTATAGTCCTGGCCGAGAACCTTTACCGTGCCCCCGCTCTTGACCACGAGGCTGTCCAGAATAATGTCCTCCGCGCTTACCAGCGTTACGCGGCCATTGATGGGGGTCAGGGAAGCGCTGCCACCGTCGATCTTGGTATACGTTACCGTCAGGGCAGTGCTGCCAAGGCTGCCCTCGCTCTTTTCCGTCAGCACCACCGTATTGTTTTCGGCATTCACGGCTACGGTGTAATCCGTATCCTTTACCTTCGTTGCCACGGCGATTGTGCCAACGATCACCATATCCGCGTCGGAAATCGTGATCGTCCCGCTGGACGGCGTTTTCTGTTCAGACGCTTCCACGGTTTTCTTGTGCTTCGCGGGGTCCAGCACATTGATGAATACCAGCGGTCCCACGCCTTTCAGCTCAAAATGCGTGTGCATCGCTTCGCACAGGGTATACTTGGCATAGTCATCGCTGTACCCCAGGTACTTTTTCGCGTCCGCGATGTTCTTTACCAGGATCGGCTTGTTTACGTTCTTCGCGCCGCCCGTCACCTGGTTCACCGGTGCCACGCCGAAATACACGATGGCCTGCTTCGTTTTTCCGTTGCCGGAAATTTTAAGGCCGTTTGCAACGACCTCGCCTCGCGTGCCATGTTTGAAATCAGGATATTCAGCCATGTTGGTTCTCTCCTTTCGGTTGCTTCATGCTTTTTTGAGAAAAAAACAAGGGATGCAGGATGATTTGCTACATCCCGATTCCCTGTCTCTGTTCTTTTGTTCAGCCGTCGTCCAGCAGTTTATCGATCCTGCTGCGGTATCCGCGGTCGCTCCCATAATTGGCGTAGCCCTTGAAGGGCACGTTCAGGAAGCCGTAGTACAATGGTCGCCGGTCCACCACATACGCCTGATCCGTGAAAAGGGCGTATGTAAAATTATCATCGTCCAGTGTCAGATCGGTATCCGGCACGGTACGCTCCCGCAGGAACAGTTCAATGCCGTCGTCCATCCAGTTCAGCAGCGTTTGAAGCCCCGCTTCCGTTCCGTCTTGCAGCAGGCTCATATCGGGATTCCTCTGTTCCAGTCTTTCCGCAAAACCCGGAAGCCGGATTCCCGGTTCATAAATGCTGAAAAGGATTTGAACGCTTAGTCCCTGCCCCATATCCTGGCTCCTGTGGATATTTTGGTAGCGGTCGAATCGGTGTTCCTGGATATAACGTGCATAGTCTGGACTGGGCATAACGGTCAGGGAAGGGCACACGCTGAACGGGTCTTTGGGGTCAACCCTTCCCGGCTCGTTGGGCCTCCCTGGCTGCCACCCCAGGAAAACCCTCGGCCTCGCCATAGTAAAATCCTTGATATTCGGGCCATAGGCTGCGTTTGCACCCGTGGATGGTTTTGGGCTTTTGAACTCCCTTCCCTCGCAGATTTCCGCGTCAAGCCATGCTTTCATCTTGCTCAGTCGTTCCCAAGTTCTCAAATTGATACCCCTTTCGCAAAGAAAAGCGACAAATGAATTTCCTTCATGCCGATAGCGTCAAGCACGTCCGATACGCGCATCTGCACATCGTCAAAAAGCACAAATTCATTGGGCTGCGCACGGGCTGGCAGGCTGTCCTCCGGCACAAAGATCACCTTGTCCACGACGTTCTCCTGCCAGGAAATATCATTCACGTTGTTGTTTTTCCGCTTGAGCGCTTCTGTGTCGTCCTCAAGGCAGGTAAACGGCACGCCGTTCCATGTATGCTCCGTGGCAAAATGATCCGTGTTCATGAAGATTTTGTGGTTATCGCGGGGGATGCGGTCTTTCAGCGCCATTACTTTTTCTTCCCCGGCTTCGCGCTTTTGTCCGTTTCCGGGCTGTCCTGCGTATTCTTCACAGGCTCCGGCTTTACGGGTTCCGGCTTATCTTCGGCGGGAACGGCTTTGCCCTGCTCAATCAGGCGCACAGCGTAGCCGCTGTTGTGCTCCTCGATTTTGCCGGTCTTGATGATCTTGACCTTCACTTGGTTTTCCTCCTTCCGCGTTTATTCTCCGCATGCTTTTCCGGCTCGTCTGCTTTATCCTCCGGAACAATATCGCTCATATCGTCCGGCTCTGGGATTTCAGCGTCCTCGTCTGCCTCGCCGTCGCTGTCATCCTCTCCTGCATCCGTTTCATCAGGTGAGGATTCGGCCTGCTCCAGTTCCCCTCCGTCCTCCAGCGGTTCTTCCTGGGAGGACGCTTCGGTTTCAGCTTCTGTCGTTTCTCTCACGGCATACAGCACGCCATCGTTCACCAGCTCTGCGATTTTATCCTTGCCAAGCATCCGCGCCTGTTCATCCGTCAGGATTTCCCCAACGGAAACAAACCCGATCCTCGGGTCTGCGGTATTGTATCTGGCACAGTATTTCACACTATCCCTCCTTTTGCGCAGAATGAAATGCGCGGACGTTTTCGCATTGGAAACGCCCGCGCATATCCATGTTATCAGGCCCCGGTCAGCACTTTCATCACGGCCCACGCGCCCACATTCTGGGGAACGACGGTGGGGCGGGAGATCATCTGCGTGGCAATGGAATCGCTGTGGCTACCGCCTACGCGGAAGGGAACTTCCTTCTTGATGTAGGTTTTGCGCGTAGCGTTTTCATCCATGCCAGACCACTTATTGATCGGGCCGTGCATGAAGGAGATGGGCTTGTTCCGGCTGCTCCCAGCCAGAATCCATCCGTTGGGGATGGCGGGCTTTTCGCCGCTGTAGGTGGGCACATGGCCGCTGTAGCTCACCATCTTTACGCCGTCGCTGTTCGTGCCCCGGTAGCGCACGCCCGATCCCGCGTACTTGGTGGCGATTTCGCCCATGTATAGCTTGTCCATGTCCAGGGTCTTGAGATACGTGCTGTTCTCCGTCATGGCCTCGAACACGCCAGCGCCCATTACCAGGATATCGATTTCACCCAGCTGGTCATAGACCAGATCGAAAACCTTCTCCATGTCGTAATGAATCTTCGCGCCTGCCTGATCCCACTTGGTCGCGGGAACATAGTAATTCGTGAAGCCGAAGTCGGCGACCATGGTAGGAACTTTTTCCTGACCGGCGCGTGTATGGCGGCGGATTTCCAGTTTGCCGTTCAGCAGCACTTCACGCGCCATCCAGTCGCGGGTATTTTGCAGCACCGTGCGCAGGTTCTTGAGGTCCTGGGCCAGCAGTTTCTTAGAGCGCGTTTCCTGGCTGTCGCCGCCGATCACGTTCTCGCCAAACTGGCGGTGTTCCAGATCGCTTTCCTCGATCACGTACTGGGGTTCCAGGGTGGTGAAGCGAATCTGGCGCATTTCAAACTTGTCACGGTTCAGGGTTACGCCGCCCGTGCCGGGAACAACAAAAGGCGCAAGGCCCCGCTTGCTGCCTTTGCGGTAGTCGTAGAAGGGATGCTCGTCAGCGGAAACAGAGCCGTCCTCAACAAAGGTATCGCTGAGGAAACGGTATTCGCGCTCCATCTGCTCCACCGCTTTGAGCATGGTCATGGTATCGTACAGATTCTGGGTCGGCATTCGTTATCATCCTCTCTTTCCGATGCCTGCCGCTTTTCCATACGGAAGCGGCAGGACGCGCCACGGCTTCGCCCGTGCGCTCATCTGTTCTTTCCGATGCCCGCCGTTTCCCTTTGGAAACAGCGGGACGCGCTGCGGTTTCATCCGTGCGCTCATCTATTGGTTAGGCGCTGGCCTTGAAGTGCGCCTTTACGGTGGTGGCCTTATCGCGGATCGTCAGCGTATTGCCCGACAGTTCCGCGTCGCCGGTCACGATCTCCCAGTAATCAAATTCATAGTTGCTGGCAGGCGTGGAGGACAGGGTTACTTCGGTTCCGTAGGTTCCGCTGCTGGGGCTGGCGCTGCCGGTGCCGTGCCCGTCATTGGTTACGGTCACGTTCACAGTTGCGCTATTGTCGCTTTCCGTGGCAATGGCCGCGTCGCTGTTGTACATGGGCCGCAGTTCAATGTTCTGCCCGCGCAGGATCGCGGCGTGTGCCTGGGTCACGGGGCCGTAATTGTTGCTTCCGTCGTTCACCAGCACATAGCCCTCGATGAAGTGCCCCAGCGTGTACACCTTCGCGGCTTCGGCGCGGGTGGCGCTCTGCGTGGTGTCCACTTCCTTAGCCAGCACCACCAGATCATTGCCTGCAATGATGTTTGCGCTCTCGGCGGGAGCGTAAAGGTCGCTGCTGCTCTTGCGGTAAAGCACAGCGCCAGCAGGGATCACGCCGTTTCCCGGCTCCACAGACACGGCAATCTGGTCGGTATGCTCATTGTCAGCCAGAAGATAGGTCGGTTCCTGCGCTTCATAGGTTTTGAACAGTTCTTCCATTTCGTTTTCCTCCCGTCACGTTAGGCGAGGTTGCTGTCGGTTGCCTTCATGCCGTTGGCAAGATCGGCGATTTCCTTTGCCAGCTTGTCGCTCTTGGCCTCCGAATTGTCCCCGTCGTTGTCTTTGGCGTCACCGCCGCCTACGTTCCCCGCCTTGGCGGTTTCCTTGGTTCTGGCGTCCAGGTATTCAGTGCCAGCCTTTTCCTGCGCTTCGATCACCATTTCCAGGTAGTCTTGTACGCTGGTGCCGTCCTCCTTGGCTTTCTTTGCCATTTCGGCAAACTTCGCGCCTTTGGGCGTCAGTTTGTCGATCTTCTGCATCCGTTCGCGCTCGGCGTTCACGGCCTGCTGGATGATGTTCTGCATCAGCTCCGGGTTCTCTGTCTGAAGCTGTTCGGCAGTTGCGTCTTTTACATCCACAGTGTTCACTCCCTTGTTTTTATTTTCAGTCGAGGCTTCGGCGGCAACTGCCGATAGCTCGTTACTGACAGATTGATGCCCCTGCGTTTCCGCTTTTTTTGCGCAGGCGTTCTTGATCGCGCTTTCCGGCGCGTGGGCGTAGCACTCCCGCATAAGCGCGTCGGCTTCTTCCCGGCCAAAAGCGCAGGCTACAATCGGTTCCTCTGCTTCTTCCGCCTTAATGATTTCGTCCACGAATCCCGCTTCCATGGCGGTTTCCGCGCTGTACCATGTTTCGGCGATCATCAGTTCCATGCACTTTTCTTTCGTCATGCCAGTGCGCTCCGCGTACATATCAGCAATGTCATTGTCCGTATTGGTCAGGCTTTGGTAGGCCGCAAGCATCTTGTCCGCGTTGCCCCAGGCGCCCCATAGAGCGCGGTGGATCATGTAATCCCCGCCCTTCGCCATCCGTACCCGCGCACCCGGCAGGCAGGCAATGATCGTCGCTGCGGAGCAGCAGCTTCCTTCGATGTCGATGGTCTTTTTCGCCTTGTGCTTCATCAGCGCTGTGCGGATGGCTACGGCTTCGTTCACCGCCCCACCCAGGCTGTTGATGCGGATGATGATCTCGTCCACGTCGCCCAGGTCTTTCAGCTTTCTGTCAAAGTCTCTGCTTGTTACCGATTCGTCGCCCCAGGAATAAGGGGAAATGTCGGAATAGATCATGATTTCGCCCTTGTTTTCACCCAGGGCGGTCACGTTGTATTTCAGTGCAAAGCGCTTATTGGGCATTTTCATCCGTCCTTTCTTCCGTTGTCACGTCCGCCATGGCTTTTAACTCGCGTTTTCTCTGGGCGATATTCTCCATCCAGTCGCTGCCGTTGTATTCCATAGCTTCCTGCTCGCCTGTGCTGATCCCGGTTTCCATCCGAATTTTAGCGGCGTTCGCCTCCTGAACCGGCTGCACATGGCCCTGGCTGGTGCCGATCCATTGGCATCCGCACCATGCGTCACGCACGGCGGGATCATCAAAAAACCCCGGAGCGTCAATTCGCCCCAGGGCCACGGCTTCGGCAAGCCATTGTTCGTAGATGGGTTGATTAAATCGTTGTGTAAAGTGCTGGCGGTAACGGCGCACTTCTTTCCAGAAGTCCAGCATGGCGGAGCGGGATGCGGTATAGTTGCTATCATATCTGTGCATCAATACCTCGTAAGGGATGCCCCTGCTGCTGCCGATCATGGTGATCACCTGCTGGACAAAGCTGTCAAAGGCGGTAGGCGCTCTGTTTTCGCCCACCTTTTCAATGTGCTTTCCGGGCGGCATTTCGTAAATATTGCCGTTCCCCAGTTCGATCTTCATGCTGTCATTTGTTACTTTGTCCTCATCCTGAATCCCGTCGTTGATGCTGTCGTAGCCGTCATCGTCCGTCCCATCGTTCATAATGAATACCGTCAGCATCGCGGCAACAAGGCTTGCGGCCAATTCCGCATCAAGGTATCGGTCAAGTTGCTTGATCTGCACGATCATAGCCGAGATAAAAGGAATGCCCCTGTGCTGCTCCGGGCGTTCCACGGTCATAATATGCAGGATGTTCGGCATGCCAGTGTCCTCGCCAAAGGCTTCAATATCTTGCCAAGTGATTTCCTCTGGCGTTTCGTCGGCCAGCGGGTGATAGGTGGCAATGTGATATTTGATCACTTCTCCCTCTTTGTTCAGCTCCACACCGTCCACGATGCGCCCGCCGCTGTCCGTATTCTTCATTTCGCTGCCGCCCGTGCTTTCTGGTGTGCAGATACGGTCAGCTTCCAGCAGGCGGATCACAAGCTGGTAAGGATTGCGCAGGTTCGGCTTTTGCCCGAACAGGGCGAACACGTCACCACTCATGAGCATACTTCGGAAAGCCAATTCCTGCATTTCCCAAAAGGTATTTTGCCTGCTCGCGTCGCACATGCTGGTTTTGGCCCATAGATTAAATTCCCGCAGAGCAATGCGCTGCCATTCCGTCGCCGCTTCTTCGCTCATTCCCAGCAGATCAGCGTCGATCTTGGGCTTGGGCCGGATGCCCCAGCCCACCACGTTTGTCACCATCGTTTCCGGCGCGCCGCGTCCCAGTCCTCCGGCTGTGTACAAGTCGCGGGATCGGATGCGGAGGGTAGAGCCTTGCAGGTCAATATCATCCTCCGCGCTGCCCCCGCCTGTGATCCATCCAATCAGGCTATTTTTGGTTTTGCTGGCACCGTTATAATAATATCCACTGGCGCTGGCGGTTTTCGCCGCTTCCAGCAGTTCCCGCTTCCTCTCCCGTTTTTCGCCATCCACCCTGTCCAGGTACATCCTCATGCCTTTTTCCGGCTGGAATACGCTGGTCAGGCGCTCCGTAAAGCGCATGGGAATAATCGTTCGGGATTTCTTTCTTTCTGCCACGTTCTATCCCTCCCTTTACATATCGCGGAACACAACCGCCACGTTGCGGGGAGGGCGCGAATTGGTTTCGTATTTCTCCACAATGGCGGCGAATTTGTCAACCATCCGTTCAATGTCTTCCAGGTCAAGCAGCGTTACGCTCCGGCTGCCGATGGTATATTCCTTTGCCTGTCCGTCCACAAGGGCCGTAAGCGCTTCCTTGTATTGGGCCAAATACAGCTTTGCTTCCTCGTAGCTGTATGCCGCGTTCGTGTATTTCCCGCCCTTATATGCCATCTTGCGGCCTCCTTATGATTCTTTGTGTTACACTTTGATTCCGCCCGAAATCAGGCCCTTGGGTCTCTTGATGCCCCCGTTTGTGTCGGCTGGTTTGATTTTGATGCTGCCGTATAGCCTTTCCTCCCGTGCATCCAGGTCGATGCTTTTTAATCCCTTGAAAGCGCACCGGGCATAATTGCAGCAGTCCAGAGGTTCGTTTCGCTCATAGATTTTTGTCCATTCTTCCACATAAACCCCACGTTTTTTCACAGGCTTCACCATTTCCGAGATCAGCCCGCGAAAATAAAATTCATCATATCCCGCGTTCTCATTGTCCGGGAAGTGCATATAGCGCGGTCCAGGCATGGTCAAGCCAGCGTTATAGAGGATGGCCCGTTTCCCCACATACACATTGAGGAAAAAGGCAGTCAGCCCGTTTTTGGTTTTCTTGGCTTTGCGCATCAGCGGGCCGTCGTCCTTGTTGTCGCCGCGAATGGGGTATAGGCGTTTCAGGCGGCGGGCGGCGCAATGCTCTGTCACCGCGTCATAGAAGTGTCCGCCTGCGTCCATAAACGCGGCGGACAGTTTCAGCTTTCGCCCGTTCTTGAGCTTCCACTTACGATCAAGCACTTCGTCCAGCGCTTCCCATGTGTTTTCCTCGTCCGCCCTTCCTGGGATCACGCCGTATTGGATGCCCCAGCTTTCTTCCTCCCGGCCCCAGCCGCGCACCTCGTATTCCAGGCGGTTGTCCTGGGTATCTATTCCCATGGTCAGCACCAGCACCCCATCCGGTATTTCAGCCTCGTAATGCTCCCGCCTTGCGTAAAGCTGATCCGGCACCGCCGTTGAATCCTTGTGCTCGAAAGGCAGACCCAGTTCCAGGTTGTAGAAGGTTTTCAGCATTTCCGGGTCGTCTTTGCTGTCCAGGAATTTTTTGCATTCTTCTTTCCAGTCGCTCCACGGGGAAATGAAAGCGTTCAGGTGGAAGGACCGTATGCCTTTTTTCAGCGCTTTGGGGTTATACGCCACCCATTTTGCGGGTGCGCGTTTCACCTCATGCTCCTGCATGGTTTTCTGGCAGTTGGGGCAGCGCCATAACGCGTCCTCAACCTCGTATTCCTTTTTCCCGTTTACGTCCGCCGTCTCTGTTTTGGTGAATCGTATATCGTCAAAAAGAATCTGGCTGTGTTCGCCGCAGTGGGCGCATTGGATTTCCCATTCTTCCTGTGTCCCGCGCAGAAACTCCTTGTAGATGCGGCTGGTCTGCTTGATGGTGGGCGTGCTGGTGAATACGCGCTTGGCGAAAGGGAAATTCTGCGTGCGCTTCCGCGCCAGAGAAACCGGGTCGCCCTCAACGCCCGCGCTGGCTGGATAGCCGTCCACCTCATCCATGAACAGGTTTTGAATCGGGCGGCTTTTTAGCCCCGTGGGCGATATGGCCCCGGCAATGCTTAGGAAACCGCCTGGAAAACCTTTCTTTGTAATGGTGCTTCCGTTTCCGCCGTATATCTTTTTTCGCAGCGCGGGGGTGGCGTCAAAGGTCGGCGTGAGCCTCTCCGTTGAAAAATCCCTGCCCGCATCCTCGTCTGGGAAAACCAAAAGCGAAGGACCAGGGGCCAGGTCGATCATGCGCCCGATCATGTTCATCAGCATGTCGGTTTTTCCGATCTGCGCCGCGCTCATGACCACAATATCACGCACGCCACGCATGGAAAAGCTGTCCATGATTTCCCGCTGATACGGCGCTCTGTCCGTATGCCACGGCCCAGGCTCGGATGCGCCTTCGCCCACGATCTGCCGGTTATGGTCCGCCCATTCGCTCACGCTTTCGTCGCTTGGTGGACGAAACAGTTCCAGGGTTTCCCGGCATAATTCCTGAATCGTCATTTCAGCTCACCGCTAACTTGTCTCTTCCTCCTCTGCTTCCGGCATATAATCATCGCCGCCCGGAAGCGGCGTGTTGGCGATCATGTTCAGCGCGTCGCGCACGTCCCGGTCTATGATTTCCTCAATTTCTTCTGCGCTTTCCCGCATCACCAGCATGGGGGCCAGCTTCCGCGCAAGGTTCACGAAACGCCCGCGAACGATGGCGGCAATGTTGCTCCAAGCTCTGTGAACCTCCTGCATGTCCACATATTCACCTTTCATCCGGGCTACTTCCAGTTCTGTTTTTTCTTTTTTCACCCGTTCATGCTGCGCCTTTACTACCGAAAGCTCCGCGCTTTCTTCATCGGTGGTCTCTTTGTTGTAGGCCACCCATCTTTGAACAAAAAGAGCGAGGTCGTACTTTTTATCATCGTCCCCGCTTCTCACAAACAGCTTTTTTTCCCTTGGCAAATCCATGTCGATGTCGTGCAGTCTGCGGTAGCTGTACCCCGCCACGCTTGCCAGTTCTTTTTTTGTCAAGGCAATGCTCATTTTAATTGCCCGCTTCCAAGCATATGCTCAAAATTGTGTTCCAGGCGGTTTCCTGCCAGTTCCAGAATCGCATCCTGCACATGATCCGCGCTGCGGTTCAGTGGCATTTGTGGTACGCCTAAGCCCACCACGCGCACAATCGGCAATCTGTCTTTGGTTCTGCGGGTGAATGCCACGCCGTCGATCTTCCCCGTTCCCATGAAGGGGGGATTTCCGCCCTGGTTTTTCATCGCCGTGGGGAGGTAGCCCATTTCCCCGCGCTTGATCCACGCCACCAGCGGAATGCTCATTCGTCCGCCTGCCGCCCGGAAGCGTCCGCCTATGCTGCCTTTGTGGCCTTTCAGCGGGATGATGCACTTTACGCCGTAAAACCAGCCTGTTTCCAGCCTGTACCTCTCGATCTGGCTTCTCACCCACGCCGGTGTTACCGCGTAATCCTGCGTCACTTCTCTTGCAATGATCGTCTTGCTGCGGTTTCCAACCTCGTTGAATGTGCGGTGAAGCAGCCGTTCAAACGCTTCTCGTTTCAGCACGCCCCTTAAAAGGGCAATCTTCTGCTGAACGTCGCTCATGTCCACGTCAAGGTATGCGCCTTTCCCTAAAAATGACCGTGCCATGCTTTCACCGTCCTTTGCTCTCTCCGCCGTCCCCGCCAACGTCAGGAGGCGGACGTGGCCTGTGCGCGCAAGCCGCGTCCCTTTATCCCGCGTAACGCCAGCCCTTCTCTCGTTAAGCCAGCGCCGCCCACTGCTTACCCAAAAACGATGAAAGCCGCCAGCGTTTGCCAGCGGCTTTCCATTCGTCCATTTCTTCCGATGATACATTATAGCACGGGACCCGTGCTGTTTGTGCTGTTTTTGGAAATTTAGGGTTTCTGTAATATATAGTGCTGTTTGTGCTGTTTTATAGCAATTCATAGCGTTCCCGCCAAATTACCTTTTCCATGCTCTCCGCTTCCTCAATGGCTCTGCTCATTTTGTCCAGTTTCCACCGCCGAATGTTCAGCTCCCGCATGATTTTTTTATCCGGCATATGCAGCACATATTTCATGGTTACGAAGGTCCGCATGGTGCGGCTGGGAATGGCGTTGAGAATATCTTCGGCTTCCTGCAATTCTTTGGTGTATTCATCGCATTGCGCCGCGTACTGTTCTTCTATTTCCCCGATGGCCGCGAAGTTCTTTTCATACCCGCATGTCGCTCCGCCGCCGCCCGGCATCCCTGTGATCCGCTGCGTCATGCTCCATAGCCTATCCTGCTGCCATTGTCTTTTCTGCTCTGTGGCGCTCACGTCCTGCATGGTGTACAGCACGCGAGAAAGCAGAGGTATATCCCTGTTCCTGATCTTCACAGGCTCTCTTGCTGTTTTTCGTTCGTCCTGGGTCATGCCGTCCTCCTTATAGCGCCTGTTCCCCTATTTCCCCTTTATCGTATGTCCGTATTTCAAACCTTTCCCCGGAATAGGCTTCAAGCGCTTTCTGTTCCCGTATGGCAGCTGTAAGTGATTTGCATATCAGCAGTTTTAATTCCGGGTCAAAATCTGGCATGTCCCTGCGATACCTGCGATCTTTCAGGCGCTTATGCTGGTAAAGTGCTCTGGCGTGTAATTTCTCGATTCTTTCCGGCACTATCTCCCCATTTGGCTTTTCAAATCCCGGAAGTTTCATTTCATGCGCCGGACTGAACAGGATGTATTGCGTCATATTTCGCCCTCCCCGGCCGCATTCTCGTCATACGCATTTTCAAGCGCCTGCAATCGTCTTTCAATCGCCATCATGCCATCTATCGGTTTCCCGTCAATTCCCATATACGGCTGTTCCCTATTCGCATTTTCAAGCGCTGTCATGAAATCCTGCGGTGCCATTGCCCCCTTATGTAAGTTTTCAAGATGCGCTTCGATATAGGCGAATTGCGGGTTGTTGCTCACCTGGGCCAGTTTTTTGCAACGGTCAAGCACGTCGGCCACAACTTCATCTGGTATCTCTTTCGCTTCGCATACGCGCTCGAAAGCGCCTGCCGCAGCCTGGGCGCGGAGAATATTTTTATTTATATCCTGGTAATTCTTTCGCATCATATCCTGGATGTTTTTTTCAAACCTGATTTTTGCCCGTTTCTTTGCACCGCATATTTTTTTGCAATATTCCTTTCTTCTGCATAAGGCGCACATACCGTTAGAAAGCCATTGTTCCGTATCAGTCATTGTTCTTTACCCTCCAATATTGCTATGATTTGGAAGAAAACATATCGCTATTTCATGCCATCCTCATTTGCTCGGCTGGCGGCTCATAATTCATCCAGATTTTTTCCTCCGCCTTTTCCGCAGACGTTGTGTGGGTTATGATCGTGTCCGTTTTCCAATCAGCAAGGTAATGGTTGTATAGTTCAGAATCATAGCCGGAAAGAATAACCTTGGCCTTTGTGTCCCTTATCGCTTCCAGCATGGCGATCTGTCCGGCAATATCCATTTCGTGCTTGTACAGCCGCCCGGTTTTTCGCGTTATCCGCAGATAGGGAGGATCAAGATACATCAGCACGTCCCGATTGTTATACCGCTGAATCAGCCGCAGCGCGTCCATATGCTCGATCTGCACCAAATGGGTGGTGTCGCCCCGCAGCCTGACCGCTGCCGCGTCAATGGTTTCCGTGATACCAGCCCATTTGCAGGCAGTTCCGCCGATCCGCATTTGCTTATGGTTCCGCCAGCCGCATTTGCTCCCCAGCTTTGCGCCGATGGCCTGCGTGGTTCGTATCATGTACCTTCGCGCCTTTTCAAGTGGTTCGTCGCAGTCCTCAAAGGATCTGTCGTATTCCTCACGGCTGTACGGCGTCAGATCCAACACGCGCTTAAGGTTTTCCGGCTGCTCACGCAGAACGCGAAACAGATTCACGATGTCGCTGTCCAGGTCATTGATCGTTTCCACCGTTCCCGGCAGCTTATTGAAAAATACCGCGCCGCTTCCTGCGAATGGTTCCAGGTATACCATCTTCTCATAGCCATTCGGGAAATGCTGAATGATCCAGTCCGCAATACCCCATTTGCTTCCGGGATAACGAAATATCGCTCTCATTCCTTTTGCGCCCTCGATTCTCAAATTACGTCCTTGAAAACAAAAGGGGACTTCTCGATTTTCTCCACGTCGCGCACTTTATCCGCGTCAAGGTGGAACACGCCGGGCCACTCGTATTCCCCGGCTTCCCAGGTCCTTTTGAACGCTTCCAGGCCGTCCGCGTCCTCAAATCCCGCTTCGACCTCTGTTTGGAAGAAGGTCATCATCACGGCTTCATCTTCTTTTCCCGTTCCCCAATCCATAAGGCTATAGGTTTCAGGGCTATAATCCCATTTGCCGAAAACAAGCCTGTGCCCGTCGATGGGCCAGCCGGTATTTTGTACCGTTGCGAGATAGAGTTCATAGGGCTTTTCTTTACTCATTTCATTTCCGCCTCCCACGGATATTCCTACCGGAAGTCCTCACCCATGATCGGCCTGAGTGATTCTTTCATGAAGATAGGTATTCCAGAATACAGGCACGGCACGAGGATGTTCTCAATCCACTCTTTTTTCGGAATCACTTTGCCTTTCCTTTGCCCGGTTTCCGCTCCGATAATGACCCAATCTGCCGGGGTGTGAGTAGAAAAGCACGGAGCCATAGGCTCCAGAATCGGTTCGATGCTGACAAACAGGTTGATGCACGGGCAGTCGTCGGCATGATGGAAACGCCATAGCTGATTTTCCCGTGTTGCAGAATACCCATACCAATGCTGGCGCGGCAGCATGCCCTTCTTCGCAAGGTCAATATACCTATTCGGATTCTTGGTCAGGAACAGGTAGCGGTGCTGAGGTGCTGCGTCGCAGGCATCGAACACCGCCTGAATCCACTCGTCCGGCACCCATGCGCCGAACAAATCTGCCATGCTGCATACGAATATCGTGCGCGGCTTTGCCCATCGTTTCGGCTCGTCCAGCTTGTATCGGTGGAACGTGGGTGTAAAGTCAAATGGGTATGGGTTCTTTCTCCCGTTGATGATGTACGGTTCCCGGAGTATCGGATAATCAACAAATATCGGCATTTGATACCCGCCGAATCGCTCTGCAATCTTCCTGGCGTAGCAGTATTCGCACCCATGAAGACATCCGGTTATAGGATTCCAGGTCGAATCCGCCCAGTCAATTTTCGTTTTGTCGCCCATTGTTGACCTCCATTTTCTCTATGCACCACGGGCATATAGGGTAGGGACACACCCTCGGCGGTCTGCTCCCGCGTGTCGGCTGCGGCCAGTAAACATGACCGCCGCAGGCGGAACAGTAAAAGCGCCACCCTCGGTCATTGCTGTCAAGCGTTACCCACTTCGCCAAGCTGTTCACCCGCTTTCACAAGCTCTTGAATCTTCGGCTGGATATAGTCGGCGAATATCTGTACAATGCGCTTTTCTCCTGCTGTAAAGTCCGTTTGCACATAGCTATACGCCTCGTCGATACACAGATCATTGTCGCTGTTCCATTTCTCAACAATCGCCTGTGCCAGTCCGATATTGCGCTCCACGCTGTAATCATCAAAGATATATTCCAGCGCATCCGCTGCATTGTTGATGTCGTCCTCGTCCAGTTCCATTTCCGTCAAGCACTCTAACAGCGCATCTCTGGTTGCGGCCTCGTCAACAACCGTTTCGCGGAATAGCTTGTTCATCAGGTAATCATCGTTCACACGTGCCATAAGGTGAAGGAAGCTCTCATGATCCGGCGTTGCAAGCCAGCGATAGGATGCGTTCCCCGCGTCGCTCTGGATATTCAGCATATACTTGTCCAGGTCGAAGTCAAAATACGCCCACATACAGCTTCCGTAATGCGGATCACCTTGTTCCTGGTGGAAGGAGATGCGTACAATGTTCGGTTTTCCAGCTTCAATTCTCATGGTGTTGGCTCCTTTTCACGTATTCTTTTCCGTATTCGCATAGCATACATTTCGGGCATCGTGTCGGCCCAGCGTCGCATAGACGCGCTTTCAGGCGGGTCATGTTCAGGCGGCTTGCGGTTTTGATATAGCCGTCCTTTATTTCGTCTTTGTTGGTGTATAGCACCGCCTGGCATGGGATAAATCCCCTGTTTCCTGATCGTGTCATGGTGTTGGCTCCTTTTGCTCCGGCTATTGGTTGAATGGCAGTTCTTCGTCCCCGGCATAGGTATATCCGCTATCCTGATACCCGCCCGGTGCGGCCTGCCCTCCTGTCTGCGGCTCCGCGTCCAGCCTGTTCCCCATATATTCCAGTTCCTTCACGTCCTGAATTTCCATGGTGCAGTGCGGTTTCCCGTCGTTCCCAATGTAGGGGCGGGCGGTCACGGGGCCGGTCACGCATACCGGCCTCCCTTTCGCAAGGTATTTCATGGCATTTTCGGCAGAATTTCCCCATAGGGTGATCCGAAAATACTCTGTCACCTTCTTGCCCCGCGCATAGCGGTTTGTCGCCACGGTAAAATTACATACCGTATTCGCCCCATTCTGCCCGTTTACGATCCTGCTTTCAGGATTCGCCGTCAGGTTTCCGGCAATGTGAAGCGCGTTCACGTTCAATCAGCCTCCTTGTCGTGCATCCTCATACGATACATGGCCTGGGCTGCGGCTTGGTTTCCGTTCATGGCATACAAACATTCCCGCATGATTCTGGCTTCTTCCGTAAAGCCGTACTTCTTGGCGTATACCATAATCTCGATAAAAATGGACTTGCGCTGCTCGCAGCTTTTAGCAATGTCTTCGATGGCTTCCGGCGCTACGCCGTTTTCCATCACTTCCATCAGGCGGGCGTGTTCATCGTAGGGGAGAGGTTCGCCCGGAAAGCTGTCGATCAGCCGTTGCGCCACAGCGCCCCGCGCCCTTTTGCTGATGGCCCAGGCGGAATCATACCGGCTCGGGTGCATTTCCCCGTCTGTGCCGATATATCCTTGCGCCCGCGCCCGTGATGTGGTATACTCCCCGTAGTATCCATCCTGTGTGTGTATCTCTCCGGGTTTCATTTGGGGAACAGTTTCCATATCCGTATAGTTTATAGATATGTCCCCCATGTTACCCCCCATGTTATACCCCATGTTACACCCCATGTTATACCCCATGTTACCCCCCATGTTATCCGAATTTTTAGGATAACTTTCCCCGTCGCGCTCGGTTTCGGGGGCCGCGTATTGGGGGTAGAAGTAAATCATGCGGTACGCTGGGGATAACTTGTTCTTTTCTCCCTTGGTAAACTCAATCAGGCCCCGTTGTTTCAGGCTGTTGCGGGCGTTTGCCATCGTGTCAAACTTCATGGGGCAATAGGAAAGCAGACGGTCATTACTGACGCGGATAAACTCGTCCGGCCATACGTTGCCTTGCGCCCGCTGGTTCATGATGTGCATGAGGGCGTACCACAATAGCCTTTCGCTGCCCGTAAGGTGTTCATCGGTCGCGTACTCCATAAACCGTATATGTTCCCTGACGTAGTTGACAATGGGCATGGCTTTTTCCCGCCTTTTTTAGAAGTTTTTCCCGTGCTTATAGGGCCTTGTTTTGTTATACTCGTGCTTTTCCAGCATCAGCTTCAAGGGGTCTATGCCCTGCCTGTTGATCCAGACCAGAACCATGCTCATAGCCTGCACCAGATTCAGCGGGTCGTGTTTGTCGTCAATGATGATGTTGGATGTGTGGGCGTGAAGAAGCGCGATCAGTTCCGCCGCGTCGTCCGGCACGTCGTCTTCATCCGCGCTGTTTTTTCCCCAAAGGGATTCAACCTCGGCGGGATTTCCTGTTTCCGGGTCGTCCAGTTCGATGCAGCACTCTCCGAAAAAGTCCAGGATGCGGATCACGCCGTCGATCAGTTCCACGGCAATCCCTTCGGGCTTCTTGCTGCGGTAGGGGCAATCAGGTTTCCCGTAATAGGCGCACTCCGTTTCATCCTTCACGTCGCAGGGGGCCAGGGCCATCCCTTCGCCCTCGGTGCAGTTGTAGTAAACCAGCGGCCTCCCGGCCCGCGCTTCCTCCAGCGCTTCGCTCCACTCGCTATGAATCAGGGCCACGATCTGGTTCGTGCTCCTTTTTTCGTCCCACCAGCCATGTTCCTTTGCGTTCTGGTGAATCGTTTCCGTCAGTTCATTTACCAGCATTTTCTTTTTCCTCCCGTATCATTTCTTCGGCGCATTTGTAATCCACGTCCATTAAGGTTCCACGGTCAATCCCCAGCGTGTTTGCGATCTTGCCAAGCAGCAGGATCAGCCAGCAAGCGTCCTTCATGTGTATTCCTCCTGTTTCCTATGCGGATATTTATTGTGTCGCGGTTGTCTTGCAGGGCAGTATCGCCTCACCTTCCATAAAGTCCAGGAACAGAGCCTTGCAATCGGGGCATAGATCGTACTCAATGAAGAAGTCGCTGGCCTCTTTCGTCCTAAGAAGGGCTGTCGTCCTCACTTCTTTTGTGCGCAGAAAGCCAGCTTTCCCCGGATCAATCCTCTTTTCGCACCTGTCGCATATCCTCTGGTTCATCTTGATAACCCCTTCCAGTGCGGGCAGTGCTTATGTGGCCAGCCCGCCGCTTCCTGCGCCCTGTAATTCCAGTCCAATCCTGCCCGGCTCAACTGGTGATACCAGTCGCCGCAGTTGATTGTTCGGCAGGAATTTGGGCATAGAATCTTGTATTCATATCCTTCTTCTGGATTCCATAGAGCGCGAATATAGGGGTGCGCTTTGCAACACGGGCATTGATCCAGGCGCTTTACAAATGTATGGTGCCACGGGAGAAGGGACGGTTTGAGTTCCCCATTCGCTTTCTCTCTCAGGCGTTTATTCCGCAGTGCTAAATCCTCGATGCTCAATTCTAACCGGCGTTCCTCCACATAGCGTCGGGTGACAATCAGTTTTCCCATGGCGTAGCCTCCCGCTGTTCGTCCGTTGGGCGCGAAGTCCATGCTTTCGTGAACGGAGAGTTTAGAGCATCAGAATCTATAATCTTCCAGCAAGGTTCTGCGTCTTTAATCGCCGGATTATATTCAATCCATGCAGGTATCGTTCCCCATGCGTCAGCATTCACAAAATCGTCTTTTGTAATCAATCTGGATTCCTGCGCTTTCAGCAGAGAAAGGGCGTCGTTTGGAACATCAAGGCCACAGGTCGCTTCATCGTAAGGGCATGTTTCGCAGAAATATTCATCAGGGCCAAATTTCGGTTCGCTGTGACACCTAAGCCCCTTGATCGTCTTTTGCAGATCAGCCATCCCATTCCACCCCTTCCATCTGTTCTTTGGAAGGGCGGTCAGTCCAGAACACAAATTTTATTCCGTATTTGCCTGCCCGCTTGAGTAAGGCTCTCTGATTCACGCCGCCGCGCCAAGGTGGAGCAAGGCCCTCGTCCGCATAGATTTCATCCCGGAACTGGACGAACACGGGCTTCACGGAATCAGGCGTATGGTAAAAGCTGTATGCGTTTTTTGCCGCTTCTTCCGCGGACATGACTTTTGCATGAAAGCCCGCTTCCAATTCCTGAATCCTTTTTTGCTGTTCTTTCAGCGCGGAAAGCGCCTGCATCCGAAGCTGATCCCGGCAGGCGAATCCAAATCCCGGCCCGTCCTTGGTGCAGCGTGCGCAATCGGGATTTTTCAGAAAAGAACACGCCTCTAAATCATGAATCGTATTGATATACTGTTCAGATGCATCTTTCTTCACGTTCCCGCGCCTCCTTCACCACGTCCCGGATCACAAGGGGATCGTACCAGCATTTCACTTGATCCAGCGCCGTTTCGTAGTCGTAGGCCGGGGCTTCCCGCAGGCTGTCCACGCCGTACCGGGCCAGTACGCTTTTGCGGATGTGTCCGCCTAATTTGCTTACCGCCTTTTTATCCTCAGCAAAGCCTTTAGCTTCCAGCAGTTCCCGCGCTCTGGCCCTGATCGTATCGTTGATATACCTCTCCTGGGCGCGGCTTAGCGGCGTTTTCAGGCGTACTTGCTTTTCCAGGTCGGAAATCCGTTGGGACATCATCTGTTGGGTGGCGGCGATCCGCTCCATGGCCTGGTTATTTCTCTCCAAAATCTCCCCGATATTGCGCATAACGGGGGCCATCATAGCCTGAATCGTGGTTGCGATGAATTGGTTTATGGCTTGTTGCTCCGTGATGCCAGGAACGGAAATCCCTCTTTTTCCATTCACTTCTTCGGTCTGAACAGGAAATTCATGATCCGTCATGATACAGTCCCCCCCTCGGCGGCGTAGGTGTCCAAGGCGCGGCGTGCGCTTGCCACCCAGCCCTCCAACGTGCGCAGCAGTTCGTCATATCCCCGCTTTTCCTGCGCGGGCATGGTGCTGAATGTGCTGCTCATGTAGGGCATCCGGGCGCACAGGCCCATAAATTCCCGGACGGCAGCAGAAAAAGCGTCCAGCGTCAGGTCGTCGGCGGGTTTCCGTTCCGCGTCCCCTCGCTTCTGGGCGCTCTTGAAATTCAGCAGTTCTTCCTGGGCGCGGTTAAACGCCGCCTGCTGATCCTGCATATCCTGTTCCATCTGTGCGCAATCCTGGCGCAGCCGCGTGGTTTCCTTCATCAGGTCACAGTTCACTTGCGCCTGATATTCAAGGTCTTTTTCCTGCCGCTTCAGCTTTTCAAGTAGTTCTTCAGGGATTTCCGGGGGCCTTGCGGCCAGTTCAGCCGCCCGCCGTTCCGCGTCGTCCCTCTCCTGCTGGGCCTGTGCAATGGCCTCCTGCGCTTCCGCAGCCGCTTCCCGCCGCGCTTCATCCTGTATCTGCTTCCTTTGGGCGCGGATCGCCTCGTCCATTTGCCGCGTCGTCATGCTGGAAACGTCGTTCTCGGAAAGCAGCTTGTCCCGTTCCTCCGGGGTCATGGGCAGAAGTTTGATGACCTGGCTGGCTCCAAGCTCCGCAATCTGCTGGTTCAGCCCAAATTCGCGGTACGCCTGCATATACTGTTCAGCCGTGCGCACGCTCATTTTGGCGTTTTGGCGTACCCATCCCGCCCATTCCCCATGATTCACAAGGGGCTTTGCTTCATCCAGCACGCGCCCAAGTTGCAGCAGGTTCATGGCCGCGCCCTGGGCGAAGGTACGCGCCTGCATTGCCAGCCCGTCCAGGACAGATAGGCCAGTGGGTGCTTTGCCCGTAAGGGGAAAGCGATCCGCGCCGTTCGGCGCGGACGGTGCAGCCTGAATCATGGATTCTGGCTGTGCCGCCTCGTTGGTGTTGGTGTTGGCGATGTCGTTCATGTCGTGTCTTCTCCTTCCTCTTCCTCCCATTCAGGGAATCCATCGGGTGGTTTGGGTTTCGGAGCCCAGTGGGTCAGGAAGCCGTTTGTGTTGTGCTCGAATTGATGAAAGCCCGTCACCATCACGCCGCTGTATCTGTGCCATACAAGCACGCATCCGGCTCTGTCCGCGTCCTGTGCGGTAGGTAAGCGCTCGCCAGCGTTTACCCAATCAATGGTCGTCTGGTGTTTCATTGGAAATCTTGATCCCACGTTTGGCAAGCTCTCCCATCCAATAGGCTTTCATCATGTCGCTGCAATGCGCCATCGCGTCCGCCCAAGTGGGAAAGCGCCCGTTCTGCTGGTAGAAACGCATCTGGTAATACAGGCTGTCCCTGTTGTGCGGCATTTTCCTGTCATGCTTTACCGCGCATATCGGACACGTCCCCGGCTTCGGCGGCAGGATCATTAGCTGATCCATTCCAATTTCTTTGGCTTCCAACGGTTTTCCGCTCCTTTCGCCCTGGCCGCAGCCGCATTGTCCGCCATTCTTTCTCAATGGCAGAGTGCCGTCGCACCGGCCAGGGCCGTCTTTCCCAGGCTACTACTACCCATGGGCGCTGCTACATAGCGTCCGGCTTGCCGGATTAAGGGCCAGCAATCCTTAGATTGCGGCCCGCAACCCGCGCTTCCCGAATGGGAAAGCGCGGGGCGTACCGCCCACGAACGCGCAGGGCAGGAATCGAACCTGCTTCACGGGGCCGTGAACATCCCCGCCGTCTGCCATTGATCGCACCCGCGCATAATAGCCGGTCTTTCCCGGCTGTCATACGGTTTGATAACTGCCTTTAGGGTGATCCGTATACATCCGCAATTACACAAAGCAGCTTGAGGGGGGTCGTTCAGGACTTCCTACCCCATCCGGCTTCTCGCGGTACTGTTGCGCAAATCCGTCCGCTGTGTCCACGGAGAATTGGAGCGTGGGCCGGGGATCGAACCCGGCAGGGTGAACGTTGGCACATTCCTCGATAACGTCCAGGGGGAGGCATTGCCTCCTTCGTCTGTTTGTTATGCCCTCCATCCATGGCCGCCGCGTCAATGCCGGTCTTTCCCGGCTGTCACCTGTTACGCTTCGCGGTCTGCTTGTACACTCACACAGGAAATTATCGTACACTATGGCCCGTGACCGCCTGGGCAAGGATATATTCGCTCTTTCCCCTCCGCGCGTCACGCCGAAGCGTGGAGCGAAGCGCCATTGGTGCGGGCGGACGGAGTTGCGCCATCCTGGGGCATCCTTCCCCAGCACCACACACGCCCGCATGAATCGCCGGTCTTTCCCGGCTGTCACCTTTGACGCTGGATGCGCCGCTTGCCGTACCGTTTATCATGGGGTCGTTAGCCAAGCAGTAATGTGTCAACACGTCCCGTTGGAGCGAATGACGGGAGTTGAACCCGTATTTACAACTTGGAAGGCTGTTGTGCTGCCATTGCACTACATCCGCAAATCGCGGCGGCACGGGCGCCCCACGCCGCCGCTCATGTCACAGGGAAACTTGTTTTCCGTTCCTTTATGGTTCGTGGATTGTTGGGGGCGGGCGGCTCGCCCCCCAAATCTAACCTCCCGTGGCTGCCGTATGAAAGCGTTTGAAGATGTTTTGTCGGTCGGTGAAAATCGTCGAAGGTACTTTCCCAGGTATCTTGTCCGCTTGTTGCCGGAACAGCCAGGATGCCGCCAAGCGTTCCAGGCGCACGATGTACCAGTATAGGACGGCCATGCTTCACCCCCTTTCTTGACGCTTTCTGGCAATAGGCTTGTGCATAGCCTTTGGAGCCGAAAGCGGGAATCGAACCCACAACCTGACCATTACAAATAGCCTGCTCTGCCTTTGAGCTATTTCGGCACGGGCTTCGGGGTATGCCGCCCCCGAAGCGCCCCGGCAAGTAACGCCACCGGTCACGCTTCCTTTCGCTTTAGAGATTTTAAGCGCTACAAAAGGAAAGGCAAGAAACCAAATCCCGCTTTGGTGGACAGGGATGGAGTTGAACCATCCTCTGCGGATTTTCAGTCCGCCGCTTTCACCCTTTAAGCTACCCGTCCATAAACCGCCGGTCTTTCCCGGCTGTCTTGGTCACTCTCCCAACGGCACGCCTGCACGTCTCGTGAAGCCTTTCCCCGGTCATACTATCTCCGGCGTCCGAGTGCATTTGAGGGGCAGAATATCCTTTTTCATGGGGTGGATAATCTGCCGGATTGTTCCCCATGGCGGGGACAGGTGGAATCGAACCACCAATTTCCGGTTCAAAGCCGGATGCTTTGCCGTTAAGCTATGTCCCTATGACCCCGCCCCGGATGAACCGCCGATGACCGCCAGTGGCGGGAATTTCATCGGCGGTGAAATCGCCCGAAACAAGCAATATCCGCATGAAGCGGATTTGCGCCGATTGAGGGCGCGGAAACATCGCATCGGTGCGGGGGCCGTCTTTCCGTGCTGTCGCCTTTCTCGCGGGTGTTCGCCTACATATTCCAAGTGCAGGCCAGGATGGGGGTGTGGCCTGTTTTCGGGGTTTCCCCACCATGCAATGTTAATTCATACCCCGAGGTCTTGCGCGGCGGGCCGGAATCGAACCGGCCCGGTTGGTGTTCAGACGATCATTTGAAGGAAGATTGATCCGCATGGAGAAGAACGAAAGGGGGAACAGGCTTTTCCCATCACACCAACCGGCAAACCTGCCGCCGCATAGATTGTTTCGATCATGTTCCTATCGCCATCAAGCCAATTCCGGCAAGCAGGAGAAATCCAAATGCGAAGATTGCGGAAGTCACATACTCGCCATCTTTGAAATTGATGAATATTTCGGCAAAAGACCAGGAAATCAGGACGGCATAACCAATCAATACCAATATAGCGACGAGTGTTGAGCCGATCACTTCATACCTCCATGATCTCAATTCCCCAGCAGGCTTTCATCTGCTTCTTTTTGTTGATGTATGTCTGAATCTTCCGCGTGGCCGCGCTCTTTGCGTCCATGACCGTCACGTAGCCGTCCGCGCCTACCGTCACGAAATCAGCGATATACCTGATCCCGCCCGGAAGGTCGAAGGGAACCTGACGGGCAAGCATCTTATATGCGCCGCATTTCCAGGCCGGAAGCAGTGTTCCGAAGTAAACGTCCGCCTCGTGCTGGCTGTCAAACTTCATTCCGTCTATTTCCACGCGCCGGTTGCCGTATTTTTTCCGCTTGGGCGGCGGTGGTGGCGACTCCGCGGTGGAAAGGTCGCTCGTCGTGATCCGTCCTTGCTTCCGCTGCCGGATAAATTGGGCGTATTCTTCTTCCGTAAACCGTAAAGCCACAGCCGCCCCCTCCTATCGGTATACTACGATCTGGTCTATCTTTTCGCCGTTCGCGCCGATCAGCACGGCGTCCATGCTGTTCAGTCCCAGCACCCGGCAAAGGGCCTTTCCGATGGTTTGGGCCGTGTCCATTTTCCGCTTTTCAGGTACGTCCACCGCCGCGATCAGCTTCACCAGCAGCGGGTCGGCGTAATATTCAACTGTTACTTGTTTGTCTGTCATCCTGTGCCTCCGGTTTATATCCGCAGTATTCCAGCAGCGCGGCCTTGCTGATTTTCAGCCGGTTCCCGCTGAACGCAAAGGGAAGTCCAAGCTGTCCCTGCTTCGCCGCCAGGGTCAGCCCCCACCGGCTCACGCCCAGGATCGCCGCCGCTTCTTTCGTCCCAACGGAATTTCCCGGAATTGCCGCCAGTTCTTGCGGTGTCATGGCTCTATCTTCCTTTCGTTTCCTCCCCGTGCTATAATGGTTTCGCGTTTGCGTTTGCCGCCGCAATCGCCCATTTCACGGGAAAGGGGGTGTAATCATGGCTTCCGATACAATCTGGTATTGGGTCGATTTGTCACAGCTGGATCAGAAAGAATTTGAAAGAGTTTATGATCTGATCTATCAATGGTCGTTTACCGGCCCCAGGGAAGAAAAGGGATACCGCCAGTATACCTTTACCTGGAATGAGCCTTCATCTGTCGAATCTGTTACCGGTCTTCCGACTTCTGTATTTCGTCGGTTGAGCGGAAAACAGTAAGCTCCATCTTTCTCTCCCGCGGGTCGTATTCCAGTACGATCCGCGCTTTTTTTCGCCAGTCTGTTCCTTTCACAATCGCGTCCATCATGTCCCAAATGGCTATAAAGACTTCCGACAATACGGAAGAATGTCCGGCAGGATAGAGAATTCTCGCTTTTTTGAAAGCCTCGTGGTCAATTTGATACGATAAGTTTTCGCCTGCGCTTCTCCCGATATCGATGGGAAGGTCGCATTGACTGGCGATCCGCTTTTCGCTTTCTTCCTTCGCCGCTTCCTCGTTTTGAGCCACAATCAAGCGCGGCGCGTTATCACTGCTCATGCCCCCTTGCCCTCCTTCCGTTCATCGTCATAGAAACGCCGCCAGTCAATGCCAAGGATTTTGCCAACACGTATAGCAGTTTCGGGTGATGGACGGCGCATCCCGTTTTCATAGTAAGAGATAGATTGTCATGAAATGCCGAGCATAGATGCGAGTTCCTGCATGGTCATACCCTTATTAACTCTCGCTTCTTTTAACCATGCCCTCACCATCTCACCCCCAACAGATTGTTGTACCCAATGATACAACAAATTGTTAGATTTGTCAACAGGCAGTTGAAAAAAATCATTTGTCCAATTCAACTAATAGTTGTATCATATAAATTGAAAGGCGGTGAGTGTATGAATAGCTTCAAAATGTGCCGTGAAAAATGCTCTATGACGCAGAAAGAGGTTTCAATTGATTTGAAAGTCTCAATTCAGGCTATTTCGTATTGGGAAACAGGGGAACGTATGCCATCCTACGAAAAACTCTTCCAGCTTGCCGATTTATACAAAGTATCCATTGACGAATTGCTGGGTCGTTCTCCGCCATCGCCTTACATTGCAAATACCGAATCGCTCTTTAGTCCAGAGGAAACGCAGCTTGTATTCGATTTTCGCAAATTATCAGACGAAAACAAAATGAGCATACAAAAAAATGTCGGTTTTCTTTTGGCAATGCAGACCGAGGAAAAAGACAAAAAGAAAACCACAATTGCATAGTTGTGGATTTGGAAAAGTATAAGATGTCTAAAGGAATATGAGAAGGGGAAGCTAATAATGAAAAAAATAATTATGGTTATTCTGATTCTATCAATCCTTCTGCTGTATGTCATGCCGACGCAAGCGGAACAAGGCGGCCTTGCATATCAGTTGAAGAAAATGCAAGAGGCAAAAGGCGAGGCAGAAAAGGAATCGCAGGAAGAAACCGATGTTATTTGCGAAATGGTAGAAATTGATCCGTGGAAAAATGTATCTGAATGGGAAAACTCTCACGGATATACATTCCCTGTTTACGGAAAGACTTCTGTTGATCTTTCTCCTATTTCTGATTACCTTTCGATTTTGGAAGATAAAGGCATATACATTTCTTTGCTCGAAATGCTGATAACCAATAACAGGAAGGATTACGCAGGCAGAGAGCATGACTACATATCGGCGAAGATAGGAGAATCGTTTTACCTGACATATCTATATTATCTTGACGATTCAAAGTTCAGTTTATCTCTGGAAGTTCCGTGTATTTACCGTCCAATAGACGAGGCATTGCAGTTGTTGTTGGTGTCAACACTTTCGATTGATGAGGAGGAAGCAGGAAAGCTATATAAGCGTCTTCAATATAATGTAATAGACGAATGGTGTGTAATTGAAACAGATCAATATACGATAACTTATTCCGAGCCGCGTCTTAACAACGGCAATCTTGCAGGATTTGTAATACTTAGTGTAGAGAAATTCTTGAAATAAAAAACGGCCCCATCGCTGGGGCCGCCTATGCGAAACTCGCCAACACCAATGACCAGATCGCATGATGATTATATCATTACCCGCGTGATTTGTAAAGGAGAAAATTCATGCTTTGTCCTCGATGTGAAAAAACGATCCCGGACGATGCTATGCTCTGCTGCTATTGTGGCCGACGCATCACGCGCAAGGCGGCGGGCCGCATCCACCAGCGCGGCAATGGCACAGGCTCCGCCTATAAGCGCGGGAAAACCTGGACGGCTGTGATAACCAAGGGCTATATCCGCGACGATCAGGGGAAGAACCATATCCTGCGCCAGACCAAGGGCGGCTTCAAAACGAAAAATGACGCGCTGGCCTATTGCTCCATCCTGAAAACCGGCACGGTCAGGCGGAAAGCGCCGCCCCTGTCCCATTATTGGGAATTGTACAAAGGGGACGAAATGGAAAAGCTCTCCAAGAGCAAGCAATCCGCGTACCGTACAGCGTGGAAAAAAATGGCCTCCATCCAGTACAGGAGCGTCGATACCCTCACCGTCCAGGATTTGCGCACGGTTGTCAAGGATCACGCGAGCACCTTCTATCCGGCAAAAGACATGAAAACCGTCCTGACCCACCTGTTTTTGCTGGCCGGGGCGGATCGCTGGGTGGACAAGGAACTGCCGGAGTTTATCATCCTCCCGGAACTCAACGAAAAAGAGCGCCAGCCCTTCACTGCGGAAGAACAGGCCGCCCTTTGGAAACTCTATGACGCGGGGGATCGCCGCGCCGCGATCCCCCTTATCATGATCTACACCGGCATGATGCCAGGAGAAATACAGACCTTAAAGGTTGACATGATTGATATTGACCATCAGAAAATAGTCGGGGCTGGCATCAAAACGAAAATCAGGAAAGATTCACCCATATACCTGCCTGATACCATCGTGCCCGTCATGATCGACGAAATGCAGCACGCTACAAGCGCCATGGGTTATGTGTGGTTGCGCAATGAGGATAGGTTTTACGAAAATTATTATGCCGTCCTTGCCGCCGCAGGCTGCCGTCGCCTGGAACCGTATTCCTGCCGCCACACCACCGCCACCGCCCTGGCTATCACCGAGGGAATAGCCCCCCAGACGATCAAGAAGGTCATGCGCTGGTCAACCACTAAGATGCTCGATAAGTACGCCCACCCGGACGATCAGGACGCGCTTGAAGCCGTGAACCTCCTGAAAAAGTAAACATCCCTATTTACAACGCATTTACTACATCACGCATATTAGCCAGTGATTTCAAGGGTCTTTCTGCCCCTGCTAAGGGAGTAGTACGAGTGAATCGTAGCGAGAGTTCAAATCTCTCCTTCTCCGCCAGAATCCCGAATCTTGTATGATTCGGGATTTTCTTTTACCATATAGTGCATAAATTGCGGGTTTTGTTAGTGATACACGATCACGGAAGCCGCCATGCCGGGATAATGCCCATAGCCTAAAATATGCTGGAAAATTGAAAAAAATTTTGCTATTACTCAAACAGTGACTTAAATATATCAACCTGGAAAAAGGACATGCGCGGGATGAAATAACGTCCCGCGCTGTTTTCATTTGGCAACAAGGATAGTCCGGAATAAGTGGCGCGGCTGAAAAAAGAGCGCTACATTAAAACGCGCACGCGCACACGCGACCCAGGAGAATGAACCGGCAAAGATGAATGAAATGGTTAATTTTTTTACAAAATTTTGTGAAATGCCGGGCTCACCGCGGCCTCGGGCGCAGCGCACCCCCTCCACAGTACCTATAAAGAGGCGAAAAACCGAAAAGGGCCGCCGGATCGCATAGGGGGGGACCATAGGGGGGTTCATAGTAACTTAACGGTATAAGACCCCCCTACCCCCCTAAAAAGACCGGGATCGCCGCGGGGCCCTGCCGGGCGGCGCAGCTTCCAGGGAGGCCCCAGGAACCGGTGAGGGGGGATTATAGGGGGGTGTGTCCTCTATTGGCTTGGTAGATAGCATCAAGATAGATGGGCCTTCGGCCCTGATAGGGGAAGCGTGAAACCATGGCGGCCAGGGTGACAGCATCCCGGCGGCGGGGGGATCACCTGGGCCAGCTTCCCGGCGGGGGGATCACCTGGGCCAGCTTCCCGGCGGAGGATGGCCGCCGCGGCGGGGTGGATCGTGGCGGCGCTGCTGCTGGGCTTCCTCTGCCCGGCGGCCAGGGCGGCGGTTTTCCCCCTATTGCGCGCGATATGGGGAAAGGGGAAGGACTGGAAAGCAAGGCGGCGCAAGGCTTCCAGGGGGATCATCGACGGCGGGAGAAAATTTTTTTGAAAAAAAAGTGAAAAAGGGGGTTGACAGGTCCAACCGACGGCGCTATACTGTGGGCGTCGGTTGAACCGACACACCAACGCCAGCCAACACCAAACAACGAAAACAGGGAGGTAAAAACTATGATGAACACCAGCAAGCGCCCCGTGACCGTATTCTTCCAGGATTGCCAGACCATGGATCAGCTGAAAGCTGAATATAAGCGGCTGGCGAAGAAGTATCACCCCGACCTGGGCGGCGACGAAAAGACCATGATCCAGGTCAATAACGACTATGACGCCCTTTCCGCCTGGCTTCCCAAGGTAAACGCCCAGGGCGAAACCTACCAGCCCAGGGAACGCGAATGTCCCGCCGCTTTCCGTGCCGCCGTCATGGCCGTTATCACCCTGCAAGGGATCATGATCGAGCTGTGCGGGGAATGGCTGTGGATCACCGGCGAAACCCGCCAGCACAAGGACGCCCTGAAAGCCGCCGGTTATAGGTTCAGCGGCAACAAACAAGCATGGTACTGGCACGAAGAAGGATACCGGAAGATGGGCAAAAAGAAGTTTTCCCTTGACGAAATCCGCGGGATGTATGGAAGCCAGCGCGTGACCATGGCAGACCGGGAAGAACTTCCCGCCGCGGTGTAACCCCACAGCGCCCGCCGCAAGGCGGGCTGAGGGCGAAGCGATCCAAGGGATCGCCGCCCGAAACCCGCGCTTCCCGCAAGGGAAAAGCGCGGGGCGTGATCCGCCTGATGATGCCCAGGGTGGCCCCCTGGGCGAAACGCTGAAAGCGTCGCGGATAGCCGCCAACACCACAAAAACGAAGGGAGAAAGAACCATGGAAAACAGCAACGCCGCCCCCGTATTCACCCCGCACAGCATGACCACCCCCGCCGGTGAAACCTTCGCTTGCACCTGGCACCAGTACGCCGGGAGCGTGATTGCAGAGATCGCCCTGCCGGATGGGAAAACCGCCAGCGTCACCATTGACCGGGAAAACCCCCATTTCATCCCGGCGCTGTGCGCCGCCCAGGAAGCGGAACGGATCGCCCAGGCGGAAGCCGCCGCGGAAAAGGAACGCCGCCGGGAAGAACGGAGAGCCCTTCGCGCTGCTGATCCTGATAAACAGGCGCATGGCCCTATCCCGGAAAAAACCTGGATCGGTACGAAAATCACGGGCCTGGGCTATACCATCGAATTTTCCGCCACCTATGACCGCACGATGATCATTTTTGACAGCATCCCCACCGACGCCGCGCGGGCCATTGTCAAGGAAGCCGGATTCTTCTATGCTCCGTCCCTGGGGGCCTGGGTAAAGGGCCTGAACTGGAAAGCCTACCGCGCCGCGCTGAAAGTGCAGGAAGCGTTCACCAGGGCGAAGGAAAGCCCCTGCCAGCCGAAACGCCGCCGGGCCGCGTAAACGCCCGGAAAACATTCCGCCTGACGATGGGCCGCCGGTCACGGCCCGAAACGGCCCCCGCGGGGCCGTCGCGGAAAACCGCCAACACCACAAAAAACGAAGGGAGAAAGAACCATGAAAATCCGCGTGATTCCCGTTTCCGTTTACCGCTTCCCCCTGGGCGATTGCACCAATAACGGCGTTTCAAAGTTTTTTGATAAGCTGTTGATCGCCTGCCCCGACGGCCCCGATTCCTTTGATTCGGATGTATGCACCCCTGTAAACTTCTGCATGATCGAACGCCGCCGCCTGCATCATGTTTTCAATCCTTCCAGCGATTCCGAATATTTGACCGTTGTCCCTGCCGCCGTCAACGATCAGGGGCAGACTGTAAAGCGTCCGGGCTGGTGGATGAACGGCGGGAACATTGCCGCCACGTCTGACAGCCGCTTTAGGAATATGAGCGACTATCCTTTGTGCATCCATGACCGGCGGGAATAACGCCGGGCCATCCTTCCGCCTGACGATGGGCCGCCGGTCACGGCCCGAAACGGCCCCCGCGGGGCCGTCGCGGAAAACCGCCAACACCACAAAAAACGAAGGGAGAAAGAACCATGAAAATCCGCGTGATTC
>JAFXMP010000148.1 GCA_017530275.1 Clostridia bacterium
AACCATTTTCGTTTCCCGCTGGGGCAGGGTATCATCGCCGTCATAGGAAAGCCCCGCCGTCATATCCAGAAGATCGCGCACCAGGCATTCCCTGGCCGCGGGAACCACGCCTGTCGGCATCTGCACCTGCTGATGCCGGAAGGAACCGATATACCGGGATACCGGCTCATACAGATCCAGCTTTCCTTCCTGGATCAGCAGCATGGCAGCGCAGGAGGTTAAAGGCTTGGTCATGGAATAACAGCGGAAAATGCTGTTTCTTTGCATGGGCGTTTGCCGGGCAAGATCCGCGCAGCCGTTTTCCAAATAGCAGATTTCTCCGCGCCCATCCATCACCAGTAAATTGCTACCGGCATTCGCCCCGGCGGCAGTGGCTCGATTCAGGCAATCCAGCAGCGCTTCCCGGCGCTGCTGGATGCTTTCACGCTTCAAAGGATACATCATTTTTCTTCCTCAAGCGGCAGGGTGATTTCAGCTTTCTCCAACCCCTCGGCGGAGACGGTCAGCTTTGCCTGGCCCGCTTCATAGCCGGAGCGCAGCACGGCCAGGGCTTTGCCCTGATAACTTGTAAACCGGCCTTTGCTGTAGTTTTCGTCGGTGATAGGATTGCCGCTGCCAAAACCCAGCAGCTCCGCCGCGCCGGTGACTTCGGCTTTCAAAAGCGCGTCGGCGTCGGGTACCACGTTTCCGTTTTCGTCGATCAGCTCCGCGTTCACATAGCACAGGGATTCGCCATCAGCTTTCATCGCTTCCGTTTCCGCTGTCAGGCGGATGGCAGCGGGCTTTCCCGTGGTTGCAAGCCTTGTGCGGGAAACCTCTTTGCCGTTCGTATAGCTTACTGCTTCCACTGCGCCGGGCTGGTATTCCGCCCGGAACAGGAAAGTGAGCGGCATATCGTGGATCAGCGCTTCGCCGGCCTTTTTGCGGCCAATGCTGACTCCGTTCATAAAGAGCTCCACTTCCTCCGCGCTGCTGAACACAGCGATGTCCACGGGCTTTCCTTCCTGGCCCTGCCAGTTCCAGCGCTGCCATACGCCGGGGAAGCCCCAGCTGGACAATGTTTCCACCTTGCCGATCACGGCGGGATCATAGGAGAACAGGCCGGTTTCCCGGCTGCCCCACACGATGCGGCGATAGACGCCCTGGGGACGGATCTGGCCGGTCACATCAAAGTCCGCGTCGTTGGCAGTGCGCCAGGGGAAGGGCGAAGGCGCGCCCCATGGGTTGCCGATGTTGGGGTCGCCGGGTTCATAGAAGGTAGCCTTGCCGATGCCTGCTTCGCCGATGTAATCCCAGGCCGTCCACGTGAAATCGCCGATGACCCAGGGGGTCTTCTCGATCATAGGCCAGTGCATGCCGATTTCCTTGGGATAGTTTTCGCTGCCCAGGATCACCCGCTCGGGGAACATTTCGTGATCCTGCTCGTATTTGCCCTCCAGGTAGTTGTAGCCCACCACGTCCAGGCCGTTGGCAAAGCCCTCGGTGTACTGCTCCCACAGCAAATCCTTCTTGCCGCCGATATCAGCGTTCTGCAGGCCGCCGGAAAGGCTTTCCATCCGCTTTTTCATCTGCTCGGCCATGATGAAATCATCCAGCCCGTTCCAGAAGGAGCAGATGCCGTTGGAGATAGGCCGGCTGGGATCGAGGGCACGGATGGTTTCGGCCAGTCTGGTCGCCCACACATAGCCGTCGTTCAGCCCGCCCCGCTCAGTGATTTCATTGCCGGTGGACCAGATCGTCACGCAGGGATGACAGCGGTCCCGCTTCACAAAGGCGGTCAGATCCTTTTCCCAGTCGGTGGAGAAATACTGGTTATAGTCCCCGGGCTGCTTTCCCATGCCCCAGGCGTCGAAGGCTTCGTCAAAGATATACATGCCCAGCCGGTCACAGGCTTCGATCAGGGCGGAGGAGGGCGGGTTGTGGGTGGTACGGATGGCGTTGAAGCCCACTTCCTTAAGCTTGCGCACCTTTCGGGCTTCGGCGTCGTAAACGCTCACCGTGCCGATAGGACCGTTGTCGTGGTGCAGGCAGCCGCCTTTGAGCTTGACTCCTTTGCCGTTGATCCGCAGACCGTGCTTCACGTCCGCCTCAATGGTACGGATGCCGAACAGCACGCTTTCCGTATCCTCGGTGGGCTGATCATTGGAAATGACATGGGTTTTGAAAGTACCGGCATCCCTGACGGTGGCCTGCAGCCGGTACAGGTTCGGGTTTTCGGCATCCCAAAGCATGGGATCATCCACGGTCAGGGTCATGTAGGCTGTGCCGACGCTCATGGCCTGTACCTGAGTCAGCGTTTTGCTGGTCTTGACGGTTTCGCCGTTTCTGTCGTCGATCAGAGCGAAAGTGACCTCCGCCAAACGGCTTTGGGCATTTTCATTTTTGATGTCCGCGGACACCTGCAGATAGGCAGTCTCCGGCGTGTCGTCGGCCTTATATTCAATTTTCTTCGTGCAGCCGGACAGACCGCCAAAGGCAATATGCAGCTTGGGCGTGTGTACCAATTCGACGCCCCGGAACAGGCCCGCGCCGGAGAACCAGCGGGAGTTGGGCTGCATGCTGGGATTCACAGTGATGACGATCCTGTTCTTCTGCCCCGGGTACACCAAACGCGTGATATCCACTTCAAAAGGCGCGTAGCCGTAGTGCTGCGGACAGGCCAGATTGCCGTTGACCTCGACGGTGGCGTTCATCATCGCCCCGTCCAGGCGCAGGAAAACCTGATCGTTTTCCCAGTCCGCCGGGATATCGATCTCTTTGGCGTAATGGGCCACGCCCGCGTTGTAATACCCGCTGGCCGGACCGGAGGGAGCGTCCGCATATACGTCGCTCCCGATCATATAATCATGGGGCAGACTGACTTTCCTGTCCCCGAAGATCCCCCTCAGGCGCTTCCCCAGGTCCACCGGGCCAAGGCCAAATTCCCAATCCCGATTGATTTTCATGCTGCGCATGGCTGCGTCCTCCTTACTTCTCTGTCCAGAATGTATATTTGCCGGGATTCACCCGGGTTTCTTTCCCGTGCAGGTAAACCTTCGTCCGCACCGGCGTTTCCAGTTCATAGCGGATACCGTCCTCCCGGCATATCCACAGTGCGCTGACCGTGCCGTGGCGCGTGTCCAGTCTGGCCTGCAGCCAGCCCAAGCGGGCATCCGGATGCGGAGCATAAATCAATTCGGAAAAACCGGGATGGGCTTCATCATGCAGCAGGCCGGCAGCCTGTTCAAACACCCAGTCCGCCACAGCTCCGTAAGCATAATGATTGAAGGAATTCATGTCACTGCTCCAGAAGGCGCCGTCAGACCTGATACCGTCCCAGTGCTCCCAGATGGTGGTGGCGCCTTTGGTGACAGGGTACAGCCAGCCGGGATACTCCCGACGCAGTACCAGATCCCAGGCCAAATCGGCGTGGCCATACTGGCTCAGCACGTGCAGGATGTAGGGTGTGCACACAAAACCGGTGCGCAGCTGCACGCCGTCTGCTTTGACCATCTCTGCCAGGGCGTCGGCGGTCTTTTGCGCATTCTCCGTCAGGCCAAAATGCACTGCCAGCACATGCTCGGTCTGGGTCTTGTATTCGGGGAAGGCCTTGCGGAAAGCGGCGACGATATTCTGATGCAGCTTTTCATAGGCGGAAACATCCCTGCCCAGCAGCTTGCCCGCCTTCACCACCAGCTCCGTCGAATGGGCATAGAAGGCGCTGGCGATGAAATCCT
>JAFXMP010000149.1 GCA_017530275.1 Clostridia bacterium
CAACCTGCATATCCTGTCGGACGCGCTGGCGGCGGACAGGCGCGGCTATGCGCTGATCCGTTCCCTGTCCGGCGTCATCGCGACGAAGGAAGCGTTTGAGACTGCGGTGCTCTCTGCTTTCCAAAATGCGGATGAAAGGGATGTTTCCGTCCTCTATATCAGCACGCACGGGGTTTTTGAGGATGGGTTGAGCATCGATGACGCCGCTTTGCTCCTTAGCGACGGCATCACGGAGGAACGGCTGGATACGCCGTTTTTGCAGCGGGTCCTGGATCAGATCCCGGGAACGAAGCTTTTGATCCTGGACGCCTGCAATTCGGGGGCCATGATCGGGAAAGGGCTTTCCGGCGGCGCGGACCGATCGTATTTTACGGGAAAAGATTATAAGGTGCTGTGCAGCGCCGGCGGCAGCGAGGCCAGCTGGTATTTTCAGCATGGCGCGGAGGAGGCTGTCGGCGGGGCCAGCTATTTTGCCGCGGTGCTTTCCTGCGGCCTGGGCCTGAAGGGCGATTACGGAGCGGACAGGAACGCGGACGGAAACATCACTTTGTCGGAAGCGAGCGACTATCTGCGGCAGAATTACGCCGCTTCAACGCCTCAATGCTACCCGGAAAACGACGGGGATTTTGTGCTGTTTTCTTATGATCCCCTGCTCTTTTCCGCTGTGGAGCAGGCGATCACGGACATTACGTTTGAAGAAACGCTGCTCACCGCGGGCGAAAGCCAGGTGACCTTTTCATTCACGGTGCAGCGCCAGGTGGAATTATACTATCAGATCGTGTATCACCAGGACGGTCAATGGCAGTTTGATTCGGCCCAGCATTTCCTCGACGGGGAACAGGCGGACGGCACCGTGCTGCCCGGCAGAAAGATGCGTACGCTTTCGCTCAATACAGGCGGTGAGGACGCGTACGGCTACGCCATCGTGCAATTGATTACCATGGAGCAAGGCCGGCCCGAATTCCAGGGAGCGCGCTTGATCTGCGTTCGGCCAAACAGCGGAGAAATCCATTTGAACGCGCTGACAGGCTCCTCCTTTGTGCCCGCCCTGGGCCAGGAATTGGCGATCCTGGTGCAGCATGATAAGCCGTGTGGGCTGACGGTCAATATTTTGGATGAAAACGGAAAACTGGTCCGAAGGCTGTGCTATGACGCGCCGACCAGACCGCAGCAGCTGATCCCTGCGGGCAGCGCGTTTTATTGGGATGGGAAAACGAATACGGGCGAATGGGCTGCGGAGGGTACTTATTCCGTGCAGGTGAAAACGCGTCTGAACGGACAGTCCATCGTTGCGCAAAGCGCGCCTTTTTTCCTGCTTTCCAACCGGGAATATCCGGATCATCAGGGAGAAAACCCTTGAAATAATACGAAAACATCACAGAACGATGTTGCAATAGCATCGTTTTATTACAGTATAGAAAACTGTTATCTTATAAATGTAACAAAAACAACAAATTCAGTTGACAAAAATGAAATATTGTCGCTATAATAAGCTTGGTTTCCATTGCTTGGCAAAGAAACGGAGAAGAGCATGACGACAGACATTCTGATTATCGGCGCCGGCCCGGCGGGTATTTTTACGGCCTTGGAAATGCTCAGGAAAGGCAGCAGGAAGAAGATCACCATCGTGGAAAAAGGCGCTGCCATCGAAAACAGGCATTGTCCCAAGGTGAAAACGGGGCAGTGCATGAACTGCAAGCCCTATTGCCATATCACGACGGGCTTTTCCGGCGCGGGCGCTTTTTCGGACGGCAAGCTTTCCCTGTCGTATGAAGTCGGAGGCCAGCTTCCGGAATTGATCGGGGAAAACTACGCCCAGCAAATGATCGATTATACCGATCAGATTTATCTGCAATTCGGCGCGGACAGCCGCGTGGAAGGGATCGGGCAGACGGAGGAAATCAAGCGGATCCGCCTGCGCGCGATCCAGGCGGGCTTAAAGCTTGTAGATTGCCCGATCAGGCATCTTGGCACAGAGAAAGCGCAGATCCTGTACAAAGAAATCGAAAACTATCTGATTTCGCAGGGCGTTGAGATCCTGTTTGGACATAACTGCGCCAACCTCCTGCTCGAGGGCATCAAATGCGTGGGCGTGGAAGTGGAAAAGAAAGGGATCACCCAGGAGATCCGCGCCGAGCATACGGTGGTCGCAACGGGCCGCCGCGGCGCGGACTGGCTGGAAAGGCTGTGCGAGGAGCATGGCATCGCCCATCAGCCCGGCACCGTGGATATCGGCGTGCGCGTGGAAGTGCGCAACGAGGTCATGGAAACGGTCAACCGCGTGCTGTACGAAAGCAAGCTGGTCGGCTATCCCCGCCCCTTCAAGGACAAGGTGCGTACCTTCTGCCAGAACCCCGGCGGATTCGTGAGCCAGGAAAATTACGACAACGACCTGGCCGTGGTCAACGGACACTCCTACAAAGAGCTGAAAACGGACAATACGAACCTGGCAATCCTCTGCTCTCACAATTTTACCCACCCATTCAACCAGCCCATCGCTTACGCCCAGAAGGTTGGCGAGCTGACGAACATGCTCGGCAGCGGGCAGATCCTGGTGCAGCGCTTTGGCGATATCATGGACGGCAAACGCACCTGGCAGAAAGAGCTGAGCCGCGCCAATGTGCGCCCGACGCTTCCGGACGCCGTTGCGGGGGATATCACCGCCGCGATGCCTTACCGGGCCATGACCAACATCATCAATTTCATGCAGGCCATGGACCACGTGGTGCCCGGGTTCGCGGGGCCGGAAACGCTGCTGTATTCGCCGGAGCTCAAATTCTATTCCAACCGGATCAAGATGAACCAGGCACTGCAAACGAACATCGAAGGGCTGCATTGCCTGGGCGATTCCAGCGGATGGACAAGAGGGCTGATGATGGCGTCCGTTATGGGCGTCATCATGGGCCAGCAATTGGCAAAAGAAGGGTAAAGCCCCAAAAACAAGCCATTGCATTCGCCCATGGTCCGGCTTACAATGTGATTATTCCACGGATTACGATAAACAGAGGTGTAAGACATGAAAATACGGTGGATCCCCGTCCTGCTTGCTGTCCTGATGTGCCTGCTGTGCGGTCACGCGCTCGCGGATACCCTGCAGCCCGGGGACAGCGGGGAAAAGGTGCTGGAACTGAATACGCGGCTGCGCCAGCTCAACTATACCGCCACCCGCGCCAACGACCAATACAGCGACGCGACAAAGGCGGCGGTATCCGCCGTTCAGGAGGCGTACGGCCTGGAAGTGACCGGCATCGCCGATGACGAGACGCTCGCGATCATTTACGGCGATTGCTATCGCCCCCTGTCCTATGGCGATTCGGGCGAGGATGTGTCCCGGCTGCAGGAAAAACTGCTGGAGCTTGGATATTATTGGGGAAATATCACCGGAAATTATCTGGAGGGCACGACGGCGGCTATCCAAACCATGCAGGGCGAAAACAGCATGGAAATCACCGGCACCGCCGATGTGAAAACCCAGGAGAAGCTCTATTCGCTTTTGATTCGCCCCACGCCGACGCCCACGCTTGCCCCGACGCCCGGCCCGACCCGCGTGCCTACCCCGACCCCGGGCCTGCGCCGTGAATTTCCCAGGAAGCTTTCCTACGGGTCCAAGGGCGATGATGTCGCGCTTGTGCAGGAACGCCTGAAGGAATTGGGGTTCTTTACCTACAAGAAAATTACGACCGGGTATTATAAGAATACCCAGAAGGCCGTGGAGGACTTCCAGAAGCACAACGGCCTGGAAGTGACCGGCATCGTGGATGAATCCACTTGGAACGTCCTTTTTAACGATCCGGATGTTGCCGACGTGCTGAGCCCGTCACGCACCTATGAGCCTATTCCCGCGGAATACTTTTTTGAGGTCGATGTGAACAATCAGGCCGTCAAGGTTTGGCGCTACAACCGGGAAACGAAAGGCTATACCGATCTGGACCGCGCCTTCATCTGCGCCACCGGCACCAAGACCTATCCTTCGCCGCTTGGAACGTTTACCCTTTCCGGACGGAAATCGCCGCACTGCAAATTCCCCACCTGGGGCGGCGGCGAAGCCCGCTGGTGGACGAAGATCACAGAGGAAATCGCCTTTCACAGCGTCCTCTACGGCGACAGCGGCGATGATATGTCCCTTAAGGTATCCTCCTTTAACGGCCTTGGAAAGCGCGGCTCCCATGGCTGTATCCGCATGACGGTGGCTGACGCCAAGTGGATCTATGAACACGCGAAAAAGGGGATGCAGGTCTGGATCCATGAGGATGGAGAGGACGATCCGGAGCTGAAATACTTGGTAAGGCCGGGCGAATTGAACACAAAAACCATGATGCCCTACGAAACCCCCGCGCCGCCCGTCTATACCTACGACGGCACCCAGGCGCCTGAAACGGTGAAGCGGACGCTTGAATTCGGGATGGAAGGCCAGGATGTGTACTGGCTGCAGAGCAAACTGAAGGAGCTGGGTTTCTATAAGGGCACCATAACCGGCCAATACCGCGAAGGCACAAAGAAAGCCGTGTCCGCCTACCAGAGCAGCCGCGGCATGAGCCCCACCGGCAAGGCCAATGAAAAGACGCTCCAACGGCTGTATGACGAAGTCCGAAAAGAAAACGCGGCAACAGCCTCCATTACCTTGAATACCAGCGGCGGCGCGGATACGTCAGCGACCGCGAAGCCGACCAAAACACCAAAGCCCTCCAAGACGCCTAAGCCGACCAAGACCCCGTCTCCGACCCGTACCCCCAGCACGGAAGCGGCTGATGAGCATGAAGGCGATAGGGATACCTTCCGTCTGGATCTGACCCAATAAAAAACGGTATAGAACAATAGCCGCGAAGGGAGCTGCATCCCAACGCGGCTATTGTCATTAAAAAGGAGA
>JAFXMP010000150.1 GCA_017530275.1 Clostridia bacterium
CATCGAAGACGGCACGCTCTCTTTGGAGGAGCGGGTGGGGGACTTTTTCCCCGACGCGCCGGAGGACAAGCGGAACATCACCGTGTTCATGCTCATGACCCACACCGGCGGGTTCAACCCCTCCTTCCGGCTGGATCATCTGCTGACCGATCCCAAGGACGTTGTGGACTGCATCCTGCATTACCCCTTGGACGAAACGCCTGGCACGCGGCCTATTTATTCCTGCATGGGGTATATTCTGTTCGCTAAAATGCTGGAAAAGCGTTTCGGCAAACCTTTGAACGAATTGGCAAGGGAGCGGGTGTTTGAACCCTTGGGCATGACCGAAACGGGCTACTGCCCCGATCCCGCCGCCCAATGCGCCGCCACCGAAGTAGACCCGGACACCGGCAAGCCCTGGATCGGCATCGTGCACGATGAAAACGCCCGGTTCCAGCGTGGCGTGTCCGGCAACGCGGGAGTATTCATGCCCCTGTGCGACGGCGTCCGCTTCGCTTCCATGCTGGCTTGCGGGGGAGAAGGCTTTCTGAAACCGGAAACCCTGCAAAAGGCTATCCGCAACTACACCCTCGGCATGGACGAGCACCGGGGCTTAGGCTTCCACATCGCGGGCACCCCGGACTGCTTTTTCAGCACCGGCGTTCCGCCTCGCTGCTTTGGCCATACCGGCTTTACGGGCACCAGTTTATTGGTGGAGCCGGAAAGCGGCTTTTGGGTGCTTCTGCTCACCAACCGGGTCTATCCTACTAGGCAAAGCAGCGCTTTGTTCCCCTTCCGCCGCAAACTGCACGCGGAAAGCTGGAAAGCCTGGACAACTGGTGCGGTTAGTTGATACACTTATCGGAAAATGACAGAAAAATGGAATTTCCGGTTGACGGCTTGCCATTTTTGGTATAAAATATGGCTAAGCTTATTTGAAAGCGTTAAAAATTCATTTGTTGTATTGGAAGGGGAGGCGCTGCTGTTGAGTACCGTGAAAAAGGTCCGGCCCAGTGGAAAGAAATGGAAGTTTACGCTGGACGACGTGCAGCTGTTTTTCCTTTCGCTGCCCACGCTGGTGTGGTATATCCTGTTCTGCTATCTGCCCATGTTCGGGCTGATCATCGCTTTCAAGAAATACAAGGTGGCACCCGGCAAGGGCTTTCTGTGGAGCCTGTTTTACAACAGCCAGTGGTGCGGCGTTGAGAACTTCCAGTTCCTGTTCGCCAACAACAAAGCCACCACCATCAACATGTTCCGCAACACCATCGGCTATAATATCATCTTCATTGTACTGGGCGTGGTGCTGCCTGTGACGCTGGCGATCATGATTTCGCATCTTCACAGCCAGAAGGTGGCGAAGGTGACGCAGACCGCTATGTTCCTGCCCCACTTCCTGAGCTGGGTCGTGGTCGGCTACTTCGTGTTCGCGTTCCTGTCCACGGACAACGGCCTTGTGAACCGCGTCATTATGACCGCAGGGGGAGAAGGCGTCAAATGGTACCAGAAGGAAGCCATCGGCTACTGGCCGTTTTTCCTGGTTTTCCTGCATGTATGGAAAACCATCGGCTACAGCATGGTGGTGTATCTGAGTTCCATTAAGGGCATTGACGAATCGCTCTACGAAGCCGCCATGATCGACGGCGCTTCCAAATGGCAGCAGACCAAATATATCACCCTGCCCATGCTGAAAACTATTATGATCATCATGTTCATCATGGCTGTGGGCAAGATCTTCAATTCGGACTTTGGCCTGTTCTACCGCACCACCCGCAATTCCAGTTCCCTCACCAGCGTGTTCCTGACTCTGGACGTGTACGTTTACAACTCCATGTTTAACAATCCCCGCCCGGTGTACGGCTACATTTCCGCCGCGGGCTTCCTGCAGTCGGTGCTGGGGTGCCTGACCATGATCGCCGCTAACAGCATTGTTCGCAAAATCGACAACGAAAGCGCCCTGTTCTGAGGAAGGAGGGGAGAAAGCATGTCTGTCACTGAAATGAAAAAGTCCTCCTCCGCCAGGGAAACCGGCAGCGGCATGGAGCGGTTCAATTCCATCAGACCGGGAACGAACGCGGTATATACCGCGATGTTCATCGTGCTGGCCATTCTGTGCGTGATTCCGGTCATATTCGTCATCATCATTTCGTTCTCTTCCGAAGCCTCCATCGGCAAGGTGGGCTACAGCTTTATTCCGGCTGAATGGAGCACCGACGCTTATGATTACGTCTGGCACCTGCGCAACACCCGCGGAATCCCCACGATTATCCTGGCATTCCTTACTTCCGTGGGGCTGACCGTGGTGGGCACGCTGATCGGCCTGACGCTGATCTCCACGATGGGCTATGTGCTGTCCCGCAGGAATTTCAAACTCCGCGGCCTTTACACCACCCTGATCTTCATTCCCATGATCTTCAACGGCGGCCTGCTTTCCACCTATGTGGTGAACACCCAGCTGCTTGGCCTGAAAAACACCTATTGGGCGCTGATTTTCCCGCTGGCCTGCTCCAGCTTCTATGTGATCATCATGCGCACCTTCTTCCAGACCACGGTTCCTGATGAGATCATCGAATCCGGCAAAATCGATGGGGCCAGTCAGCTGCGCATTTTTCTGCAGCTGGTGCTGCCCATTTCGCTTCCCGCCATTGCCACCATCGCTCTGTTCCTCACATTCGCCTATTGGAACGACTGGTATCAGGCCAGCCTGTATATCGAAAGCAAGATGCATGACCTGTTTCCCCTCCAGTATGTGCTGGTGAATATTGAAAAGAACATTTCCTACCTGGCGAATAACGACTTCGCCATGTCCGCCAATACCACCGTGCTGCCCAGCGAAACCATGCGCATGGCCATCGTGGTCATCGCCGTGGTGCCCATTATGTTTTCCTATCCCTTCTTCCAGAAGTACTTCATTTCTGGTCTGACGATCGGCGCTGTCAAAGGTTAAAACAGAGTGCAGAGTTCAGATGATTTAGTCTGCTGTGTTTGGACGCCGAATATATCAGCTATATAACTCTGAACTCTGATAAATCGTATTTGTGCGGCAGATACCGCATTAAATAAATCAAAAAGGAGGAACCCAAGCATGAAAAAGATCCTTGCCCTGATCCTGGCGGCTATGATGATGCTCTCCCTGTGCTCATTTGCCGCTGCGGAAGAACCCGTGAAGCTGGTGTGGTTCATGTACACTGCCAGCGAAATGCCCATTGACTGGCCCGAAGTGGAAGAAGCCCTGAACGCTTATTCCGCTGAAAAGATCGGCGTCGTGTGCGAATACAAGTACATGGACGAAAGCCAGGTGGCCCTGGCTACCCAGACCGGCGAATACTTCGATATCGCCTTCACCTGCGACTGGTGGAACGACTATGCCACCAACGTAGCCGCCGGCATGTTCCGCGATATCACCGCCGACTTGGACAACTACCCGGCGCTGAAGGATTCCATCGTGGATCTGGCCTGGGAAGGCGTGAAGGTCAACGGCGGCATCTATGCCATCCCCCACATGAAGGACATCGGCTACGAAGTGTTCTGGATCCTGAACAGCGATTACTTCCTCAACCAGAAGGGCCTGGAGCAGGACAGCTACATCACCTTTGACGGCATTGAAAAGTATTTCGAAATGTACAAAGCCGATCATCCCGATGACTATCCCTTCAAGATGAGCAAGGGCGGCATCACCTCCTGGAAGAACTGCCTGGTGGACTGGCTGAACATGGACTATTTGATCGGCCTCGAATGGGAAGCCCAGGGCACCGAAGATGAACACACCGTAAAGAGCGCGCTTGAAATCCCCGCTTTCGTGAACCGCCTCAAGAAGATCCATGAATGGTATCAGAAGGGCTACATCAATCCTGACGCCGCTGTTACCGATTCTATGCCCCGCGCCCAGGCTGGCGTGGTGCAGAGCGGCCAGGGCTGGTTCGGCGCCGAGACCGTGTGGGCCAACGTGATCAAGCAGCCCATCTATATCTCCCGCTATGACGGCGCTTTCCTGAGCACCTCTTCCATCCGCGGCTCCATGACCGCCGTGAGCAGCTTCTCCGAGCATCCTCAGGAAGCCCTGGCGCTGATCCAACTTATGAATACCGATCCCTGGTATCGTGAGACCGCCCGCTACGGCATCGAAGGCAAGCACTACACCCGCAATGATGACGGCACCGTGACCCGTACCGAGCTGGGCAGCTCCAACATGGGCGTTCAGGCCTATGCGCAGGGCCACTACACCTTGGGCGCGCTGGAAGCTTCTCCCTTCCCCGAAGTGCCTACCGATATCCATCAGTGGGAAAAGACCATGGCGAACTACGCCAACGCGACTCTGTCCGCCGCTATGGGCTTTACGCCTGACCTGTCTCCCGTGGAAACCCAGTGTCTGGCCCTCAAGGCTGTTATCGAAGAGTACATGCCTGAACTCCAGACCGGCACCTCCGATCCTGAAGTGGTCATTCCCGAAATGCTGGAACGCATGAACGAAGTGGGCCTGCAGGATATCATCGCTGAAGTCCAGGCGCAGCTGAACGCTTTCCTGGGCAAATAATCCGGAAAAACCGAAAATAAAATCGGCATCGTGGGACCGTTCCCAACCGGGAACGGTCCCTTTTTGCGCGCAAGGCAAAACGTTTATTGATCCGCAGCTTGAATTGGCGTCCTCCGCTTGACAGACAATTTCCATTTGCGTATAATCTTCTATGGGTTCTTATCTATGGAGAAATGCTTTTTGCGAAGCGATGCTCAATACAGAAAGAGGGAATAAACACCAATGTCCGACTATATTCTTAGCTGCTGTTCCACCGCGGACCTTAACCAGCGGCATTTTGACGAACGGGAGATTCATTATATCTGTTTCCATTTTTATCTGGATGGGAAGCCTTACGCGGACGATCTGGGCCGTAGCATTTCCTTTGCGGATTTTTATAAGGCCATGGCGAACGGTGCGGAAACCAAAACTTCCCAGATCAACGAAGGCGAATTTGTGGATTATTTTACGCCCTTCCTGGAACAGGGAAAGGATATCCTGCATGTGTGCCTGTCCAGCGGCATATCCGGCGTGTACAATTCCGCGGTACTGGCTAAAGAAACGCTGAAAGAAAAGTATCCGGAGCGGAAAATCTTTATCGTGGATTCCCTGGGCGCGTCCTCCGGCTACGGGCTGCTGATGGATACCCTGGCCGATTTGCGGGACGGCGGCATGAGCGTCGATACCCTGTATGAATGGGCGGAGGATCACAAGCTGGAACTGCACCATTGGTTCTTTTCAACCGATTTAAGCTTCTATGTGAAGGGCGGCCGCATCTCCAAGACTGCCGGCTGGGTCGGCACGGCGCTGAAAATCTGTCCCCTGCTGAATATGGACAATCTGGGCCGCCTGATCCCCCGGGAAAAGATTCGCACCAAGAAAAAGGTCATCTCCCGCATCGTGGAGCAGATGCAGGCCCACGCGAAAAACAGAGCGGATTATAACGGCAAATGCTTTATTTCCCAGTCTGCCTGCGAGGAGGACGCCAAAGCGGTGGCGGAATTGGTGGAAGCGGCTTTTCCCAAGCTGAACGGCAAAGTGGAAATCTACTCCATCGGCACAGTGATCGGCAGCCATACCGGCCCCGGCACGGTGGCCCTGTTCTTCTGGGGAGATAAGCGGACGGAATAAACTTTTCATCTTCTGCTGTTCAGATCAAACGAAATATAAATTTTTTGAGAGTGGAGAGTTGAGATTTATATGGCCGATCAAATAGGGTTCTCTTTTGATACATGCTATATGATCTTCACTCTCCACTCTCCACTCTGATTTAAGCATGAGGGGATGAGCGCCCATGTCGTCCACCTACCGGCAGTATCAGGAAGCGCGGGATACGGCCTGGCGTGCGTTGCTGCGCTTGAAGGAAAAGCGTCTGCCGGTGGAACCGGAAGTACTGGCCGACCTGCTGGGCGTGGAAATCCACCCCGATCCCGATCCTCATGATAATCAACGGCTGTGGACGCTGACCCGTCAGGTGCAGGGCGTATGCGTATCCCTGCGCATCCGAGGTGCGTGGCATATCTTTGTACGGGACAGTTCTTTGGACGATTCCCATCGGCGTTTTGCGGTGGCTCATGAACTGGGCCACCTTTTGCTTGGAGCGAAAACCCGATCCCTGGCCCCCGGCGTGCGCTGCTTTGACAGCGGGGACAATCAGGGCGACTTGATCGAGGATCCGCCGAATATGGCGGATTACGCGGCGGATATTTTCGCCATCCGTCTGCTGGCACCCGCCTGTCTGCTGCATGAGCTTCATGTGGATACTCCCGGCGGCATTGCAGCCCTATGCGGCCTGCCGCCCCGGGCTGCCGCGCTCCGGGCGGAAAGAATGGAATTGCTGAACCAGCGGAACGTGTTTTATGTGAATCTCCTGGAAAGACAGGTGAGGGACGCTTTCCGGCCCTGGCTGCTGTCCCGGATGACGCCTGAAGCGCCCAAGCGGACGGTCTCTTTGCTGCTGCCGGAAAGAAAAGGCCGGGAGCAGCCGGAAAAGAAGAAAACGCCGTTTTTCCGTCGGCCATGGTGCAAGCGGGTGGGTTCAGTCCTTTTGCTCGTTACGGCGCTGATCATGCTTTTCCTGTTGGGGAAACACGATTAAAGCAGGAAAAAACGGTCCACGCGGCGAAAATACCAAAGGGGAGATATCCCGTTTTCTGGAAGGAGGACAAAACATGCGTCCAAGGATCAAGCTGATATACGTACTGACGGCCGCGTTTGTGATCATCGCGTGCGGGATCATGGCACTGAACCGCATGGATGGGGATATCGCTGTTTTGGAGGATATTGCCCGGGAAACCCGTCTGCGGCAATTGGCCGTGGAAACGGAAAAAAGTGAAATGCAGAAAGAATTGGCCATCAAAGACACGGACAGTTATATCCGCGAAAAGGCCCGCAGTATGTACGGCTATCTGATGCAGGGAGAAATCCTGTTCGTGGTGGAAAACCCCGAAGCGCTCTATGAAGACGGGGAAATACCCCAGGTCACTGTAGTGGAGGACACAGAAGGATGATGCGCGCGGCGATCGCCATCGGCTCCAATTCCACAAGGGTGCTGGCAGCGGAAAAACAGGAAGGCGCACTGCGGAATATTTTGCGCGGCCGGGAAGAAACCCGGCTGTTTTTGGGGTTGGACGCGGAAGGCAATATCCAGCCTGAACGGCTGGAAAGCACGGCCCAGGCCGTGCTTCGTTTAGCGGTCATGGCCTGGCAGCACGGGGCGGAGGCCATTGACTTGTTCGCCACCAGTGCCACCCGGGACGCCAAAAATGGCGAAGCTTTGGGCGAGCGGATTTATGCGCTGTGCGGCTTAAAGCTCCGGGTGATTTCCGGCCAGGAGGAGGCGGCGCTGGCCTTCCGCGCTGTTTTAGAAGGACAGCGGCGGCTGGTGATGGATATCGGCGGCGGTTCCACTGAATTAACCGTGGGGGAAAACAACGTCCCCCAATGGAGCGTGAGCATGCAGCTGGGAGCTTCCCGGCTGCTGAAAATGGGGGAGATCAACAGTCCCGCCGACGCGGAAAGGACGCTGGACATCGCCCGGCAAATCATGGCCCCTTACGCGGAGCAGTACCGCGCCCTGCCTCCCGCCCCCGCTATGGTGGGCTTAGGGGGAACCTGCGTTACCTCCGCCGCCATGACCATGGGCTGGGAAGCTCACGGGGAGCAGGTGGAAGGGCAAATGGTGACCCTGGACACAGCCAAGGAACAACTGGCCCTGCTGGCTTCTCTGTCCCTGGAAGAGCGCAGGAAGGTACCCGGCCTGCCCCCTGCCAGGGCCATTCATATGCCCCACGGCCTGTGCATCCTCATCGCCGCCCTGGAAATGTGCGGTTTTGATCATTTAACGGTATCTGGCAGAACCAATTTAGATGGGTATCTGCTTTCTCTGAACGACTAAAGCACAAAAAAACAAATGAAGGAGGCAGCCACAATGAAAAAATAGATTTCTCTGCTGTTGAGCATGGCCCTTTTCTGCGCGCTCTGCGTTACCCACGCGGAGACGGACGGGGACGCCCTGTACGAACAGGGAAAGGCGGCCTATCTGATTCAGGACTATGAAATGGCGCTTGAATACTACTCCGCGCCGGCGGAAACGGGAAATGCCAAAGGACAGTGGGGCTTGGGTAAGCTGTATGAGAACGGCCTGGGCGTGGAACAGGATTACGAAAGGGCGGCCGATTATTTCCTGAAGGCTGTGGAACTGGGCGAAACAAGCGAAGCCCAGGCGAATTTCGACAAGCTGGTGGAGGAAGGCAGGATCCCTGCTGATGATACGCCCAATGAAATCTGACAATAAACGACATTGAACAAAACAGGAGAATGCTGTATGACGCGTGAATTGAAAACCCGAAACGAAATGGACAAGCAATACCAGTGGCGGCTGGAAGATATTTTCGCAACAGACGAAGCCTACGAGCAGGCTTATGCACAGGCGGAACAGGCCATCGAACACATGGCGGGCTGGCAGGGAAGAGTCAAAGATAATCCCCGCCTGGCGATTCTGGACACCGACGCTCTTTCCCGGCAGATGGACCGTCTGGCGGCTTATGCCTTGATGCACAAGGATGAGGACAGCTCCGATCCTGTGCGGCAGGCCCGGGCCATGCGGTTTCAAAACTTAGGGGTGAAGGCAGGCAGCGCTTCGTCCTTCCTGGCGCCCGAATTGCTGGCGCTGCCGGAGGAAACGCTGAAAAAGCTGATGCTGGATCCGTCCTTTGCTGATTTCAGCGAAATGCTGCGCCTGCTGCTGCTGCAAAAGCCCCATACCCTGCCCGCCGAGCAGGAAAAGCTGCTGGCTGAGGCCAGAGACGTGATGGGCGTGCCGCGGGACGTGTTTTCCATGTTTAACGACGTGGACCTGCCTCTGCCCAAGGTTACGGGAGAGGATGGGAAAGAAATCCAGCTGACCCACGGCAATTACGGCATGATGATCCGCAGCCGGAACCGGGACGTGAGAAGGGAAGCTTTCGAGGGCATGATGGGTACCTTCAAGCGCTTTGCCGCCACCATGACCGCCTGCTACGCCGGGGCCGTCAAGACCGCGGTATTTGAGGCCAAAACGCGGCATTATGAATCCGCCCGTCAGGCGTCCCTGGCGCCCCATGAAATCCCCGAAACGGTGTATGACAACCTGCTTTCCGAAGTGGAAGCGGCCCTGCCCGCCCTGACGGAATACATGAACATCCGCAAAAAGCTGCTGGGCGTGGACGAACTGCATCTTTACGATTTATACGTGCCCATGATCGCGGACTATGACATGAAGATGACCTACGAGGAAGCCTGTGATTTAGTGTGCGAAGGGCTGGCTCCTCTGGGGGATGAATATGTTGCCAAGCTGCGGGAGGGCTTTTCCGCCGGCTGGGTGGACGTGTATGAAAACAAGGCCAAGCGCAGCGGCGCTTATTCCTGGGGCTGCTACGGCGTGCATCCTTATGTGCTTTTGAACCATACCGACGATCTTTCCGGGGCCATGACCATTGCCCACGAAATGGGCCACAGCATGCACACTTGGTACAGCAACGAAAATCAGCCCTTTGCCAAGTCTCACTATTCCCTGTTCGTAGCGGAAGTGGCATCCACCTGCAACGAAGTGCTGCTCATGCACTACCTGATGAAAAAGTATCAGAATGATCCCAAGGCTTCCGCTTTCCTGCGCAATCAATTATTGGAGGAATTCCGTACCACCGTGTTCCGCCAGACCATGTTCGCCGCCTTTGAAAAGGAAGCCCACAGGATGTACGAACGGGGCGAAGCGCTGACCGCCGAAGCGATGAACAGCCTGTATTACGGCCTGAACGAAAAGTATTATAGCGGCGGCGCGAAGGTGGATGAAGTGATCGCCTGCGAATGGATGCGTATTCCCCATTTTTACCGCAATTTCTATGTGTACCAGTATGCTACCGGCTTTTCCGCCGCCGTGGCCATCGCGGGCCGCATTCTCCTGGAAGGGGAAAGCGCCGTCAAGGACTACAAAAAGTTCCTGTCCGCAGGCTGCTCTGTGCCGCCCATCGAAGCCCTGCGCTACGCGGGCGTAGACATGGAAAAGCCAGACGCCGTGCGCGGGGCTATGAAGGTGTTCGCCCAAACGGTGGAGGAAATGAAAAACCTGATCTGATCCTTGACCTATGCACAAAAAAGCAGGCGAAATGCTGCAGCGCCTGCTTTTTTGTGTGGATCATTTGCTTGTCTGTCCTGCAGGAACGATCAGCTGCCGCTGGAGGAAGAAGAGGAGGACGTCGCCGAGACAGCCTGCCGGTCTTTCATCATATGCTGCAGGGTCACGAGAATCGCCACCACAGTTTCTTCCGCTTCCGGGCGGTAGATGTCGATGCAGTATTTGTCATGCAGGGAGAACATCTTCTGGCTGATCACCGCGATGATGCTTCCGTCCCCGTCGTACAGCTGGAAATTCAGCCCCGCAATGTTGCCCTGAAGCTGCCAGCCAAGCCCTTCGATGTTGGTAATGTCCTTTACCAGGTGCCAAAGCTCGTTGGAGATCTCGAATTTCGTTCCGTCCGCCATGGTGACGAAGTGCCGCTCATGCAGGGTCCAGAATTTCCGCTCGATGTGGGCAATGTGACGGCCGGAAGCATCGGATATGTCGGTTTTGTCGTGCAGGGAGGGGAACTTGGTGTTGGACTGGTAGATGACGGTTTCATGATCGTCCACGATATCGATGTGATGGTGCAGGGTAAACACCTTTGTGCTGGTAAACAGGGAACGGGCAGGTTGGCCGAAGCGCTCCACATTCACCACGTTTGCCTGTTCTCCCGCTTCCCGGAACCGGTGATACTTGGAAAAGATGCCCATGATGATTCCTCCTTTTGCTGTTTATGGTAATGATTCATGAACGGTCAGTCAAATGCGCAGCGGATGGCCATTTTGGTCACCCGGCTGTTTTCCAGATAATAGCTCAGCGTCACTTTGCCATTGTCCGAACGGTAGTAGATGTAATCGATGCGGTCGCTGAACGCGTCCAAATGGTACATCATGGCGTAATTTTTATTCTGGGAATCGAAATAGATGCTGCGGCTGCCGTCCTGATTGTGGGCTTGCTGCATATCCCGGTATTTTTCCGTGATCTCCGTTTCCGTCATGCCGATTTTGGTTTTCCGGGGACCGGTCGCAGAACCGCTGACGGTTTCCAGGGCGTACAGGATATAACCTTTTTCCGTCATGTAAAAGCGCGCTTCGCCCCATTCGTAGGCGAGCAGGATGCTGCCGCCGGGAACGGAATTGTCCTCCACGGCGGTTTCCTGCATGGGCGTGCCAAATTTTCTCAGGAAAGCGTCCCGGCCCGTTTCCATGATGGTGAAATCAGAAAAATTGTCGTTTTCGCTGAAATACAGCTTAAAGGCCAGCTTGATGTTGTAGGTGCGTTCCATCACATTGCTCACCTTGCCGTAGCCGTTCACCGCCACCGCCTTCACGGTGGAGGGGCCCAAGGGCAGCAGGAAAGGTTCGCCGGTATAGATAGGGGAATTGGAGGTGGGCGTCTGGCTGTCCACGGTGTAATAGATGGTGATATCCTTGAGCTTCGCCAGATGAGCTTCCTCTTGGGCCGTGCGCTCCCGCTGCCCCTCCAGCAGCGTTACATCCTCGGTGGGATTGTATTTCAGCCATATTCGCTGCCGCCGTTCGTACACACCTGGGGCCAGTGAGGCGTAGGGGGCGGCGGGCCGGGGCAGGTTAATGTTGTACTGAATGCGCATTTCATCGCTGATCAGGTCGCTGGAAACGGCCACGGCGCGGATGATATGGGTGCCCTCGTCCAGATGGATTGGAACGGTATACAGGAAGCCATCCTCCGGCAAATTACCCTCGTCCCCTAAAATGTAGTAGATTTCATAATCCTCGGCAGACAGAAGCTGCACGTCCTGCTCCGATTTGCTGGTGCCCGCTTCCTTGGATGCGGTGGGGGTAGAGGGGAGCAATTCCTCCCGCTGGCGGCGGAAGGAGATGTCCCCCGTTTTTTCATAGGCCAGCTTCAAAAAAGCGGCTAATTCCATTTTCCTGCTCTGGCTTTCCAAAAGCCGAGCCACTTGGCGGTAAATAGAGGGATCCGTGGGCGCTATTTCCGTATACAGCTTGGTATATATCCGTTCCGCATCAGCAGGCCTGCCAGCCGCCTCATAAGCGTCGGCTAATTGCAGAAGACGGTCGTAAATATCGTCTCGTTCCGGCTCCAGGGCATAGGCATGCTCCATCGCCGCTACGGACCGGTCCAGATATCCCTGATCCAGCAGTTCCTGGCCGTAAGTCCACATGGCGGTAGCGTTGGCTTCCCGACCCATGCGGGCCAGGATCAGCTGCCCCTGATCCGTCAGCTTCAAAAAGACGTACACGCCGCCCAGGGCCACTGTTCCCAGCACGATCACCACGGTCCAGAGCAGCGCCCAGTTGATCATCACCCGGCGCATGGGCCGCCTGCGGTCCCGGTGCTTTCGGTCCATGGCACGGACGGCCTTGCCGCTTTTAGGCGCGGGACGCTGAGGCGCGGTATAGCTTCCCTCGCTGCGGGAAGGGCTGCGGTGAGCTGTGGGCGCTTCCCACGGAACAGGTTCCGCCGGGGTCATGCTGCCCACCCTGCCTACCGCGGTTCTTTCCGGCCGGCCCTGACGGCGGGCCGCCGCGCCTTCGCCCCGGCGCACGGTATTCACTTGCGCGCCGCATTGACTGCAAACGACCGCGCCGTCCTCCAGCAAATTGCCGCAATGCTCACAAACCATAGGCGATCCTCACTGCATATTGCGCATGGCCTCGTAGGCCGGGTCCTCCGCGTCGAAATTCCTTTCCGGCGCGTCGCCGCCCAGGGCCTCGATGGCGCTGCGCAGCTCGATATAATCCAGATAGGGGGTTTCCTCGCTGGCGGCCAGGGCGATCAGCGCGGGCAGGGCCCGTTCGTCGCCCAGCTTACCCAGGCAGCCCGCCAGCACGGCGGCCCGGTCCCGCCGGGTTTTCAGCAGGGAAAGGGCTGCCTGCAATACCTGTTCGTCCCCCGGATAATCGGAGAGCACCGTGAGCAGGGCTTCCTGTCCGTCCTGGGAACACATGGGCAGGGCGGCGCGCATGGCGGATACGGCTTTTTCACCCATGGAAGATAAGCTGTCCAGGGCATTGTCAGCCAATTCGTCCTCTCCCTCCTCACGGATGGCCTGGAGGCCGATATAATACTCCATGGGTGCGATGGAACCGATTTCCCGCAGCAGGGTAATGGCGGCCATGCGGATTTCTTCGGTGGCTTTTTCCTTTTTCAGCAGGTTCATCAGCGATTCTTCCGCTTCAAGGCCTAATTCGGCGATGCGGTTGAGCAGCATATCCGGTACGGGAATACGCTGTTTGAAATAATCCTCCATCCAGTTTACCAACTGGCGGGCATTGTCAAACTGGGCAAAGTATTCCCCCGGCTTGGCCCCGGAAAGCCAGTTCACCGGCGTATCCAGAAAGGCCGCGTATACGTCCGGCATGGCGGCTTCCATTTCGTCATAATTGCGGTATTCTTTGGCGTGATCCTTCATCCAAGCGCCTACATACCGTTCAAATTCTTTGTCAAAATTGATGCACCGCATGGTTCGCATCTCCTTTCCAACCCGTTTATACCTGAGAGAACCGGCGTAAAAAGCGAAGCAGCCGTTTTTTCCCAGGAGCACGCTCAAACAATTTGCGGGCGTCCTTGGGGCGGTTCGCGGCCAACAAGGCGCAAACGCCCAACATGGCGGGATAAAAGCCGCTGCGCCGGTCATCGCAGGCCCACTGTTCTGCCCGGCTCATACCCCACCATAAGGGAGGAACCAGCAGATAGACCTCTTTCGGGGTCAGCAGCCCGTCCATGCCGATGACCATCTGATGCAATATCCTGTTCAGGGGCCCCTGCTGTCTGGGCGGAGCGCTGCCGCAAACCAGGCTGCCCAGCAGCGAAAGCATCATGTAACGGTCCTCGGTCAGGGCGGTTTCCTCCGGGTTGATCCGGTAGCGCCGGGCGGAAATATCATCCGGGTCCAATTCCAGCAATAAGTCCAAGGTGCGGCCAGCTTCGCCGCTTTGGCCCAAACGGACCAGACACAGATACTTGAGCCGCAGATAATCGGCGCTCAAGGGCTTTTTTTCAAGCCATTCATTTAGCGCATCCAGCGCTTCGCCTGAGGCGTTCATACTCCAGGCTGTTTCGCAGAACAGCTCCGCGTCAGTAATGGATTCGCACAGACGACGGGCCGCTTTCAGGGCTTCGATGGCTTTCTCCCGCTGCTCTGTCCGGGAACAGGCGCGGGCAAGCAGCAGGAAGGCGCGGAAAGGACAGCCCAATCGCCGGGCCGCGTAAGTGAGCAGGATGATCCCCCGCCCAGGCGGAAGCAGTGCGCCAAGCTGGAGAGCGATTTCCGGGGTATGGGCTTTTTGCCAGGCACGCTTGGCCAGGGCCAGCGCATCCACGCTTTTTCCCTCCGCCAGGGCGTAACCAGCCCGGCGGCATAATGTTTCTCCCCGGCTGCACCGGGGCCGCAAAGGCGTTTGATGCCAGGGATAGGTTTCCAGCACCTCCTGGGCCTGCTCGGCGCAGGGACCGTTCGGGTCCAGACGCAGACTAAGGTCCAGCGCTCGTTCGCCCAATTCCTCTTCGTCCCGGCTCAGGGCGGCGCAGCCCGTCAGGAAACATATGGGGCCGGTGAGCCCTTCCCTGGCGCAGGCGCGCATGAGATATCGTTCCGAAGCGGTATAACAATGCATGCGGGCATAAATCTGGGAAAGCTCCAGGGCCAGGCCGCTGTCGCCGCTTTTTTCCAGCGCTTTGCGCATCAATCGCGCCGCGTCCGCCAGCTGGGACGGTTTATCGTGCCGCCGGGCTTTTACTGCCCAATAAGCCGCGGGACGCTCGAAGGGCACCACGTTGCTGCGCGTTCGGGTCATCGGCTCGCCCTTTCCAATAATGCATTGAGGTCCTGCTTGGTGAACTGGTGGGCCGTGCGGCAGAAATGGCAGGTCAATTCGGCCTTGCCATCCTGGTCGATCAATTGCTGAAGCTCTTCCCGGCCAAGGGCGATCAGCGCTTTTTCCATCTTCTCCCGGCTGCAGTCGCACTGGTAGGAAACGGGTTCCCGGCTCAAAATCCGCATATCCAGCCCGTCGAACCAAGCTTTGGCCAGGTCCTCCAGGGCCACGTCCGCCACCTCCCGGCTGATGGCCGTGAAGAACACGGAACGAAGCTCCAACTGCTGCAATAATTCCTCGGAGCAGCCCGGCATGGCCTGCACCAGCACGCCCCCGGCGGACAGGCAGTACCCCTCATGCACCAGGCAGCCCAAAGCCACCAGGGAAGGCTGCTGTTCGGAAACGGTGAAATACTGGGCAAAATCCTCCCCCAATTCGCCGGAGACCAACTGGGATTGTCCGATATAGGGCTCTTTCATGCCTAAGTCTTTGATAACTGTCAGCCGCCCATGACGGCCCACCAGACCGCCAACGTCCAAATGCCCGTCCTTTTTCAGGGGCAGGTCGGCTTCCGGGTGATGGGCGGAAACCTTCACCCTACCCCCGTGGGCCACGGCGGTGATCTTGCCGATGGGGCCATCCCCCGCCACGGTGACAGTGACGGAGGCGTTATCGTCCTTCATCATTACGCCCAGCATAGCCGTAGCCGTCATGGTGCGGCTCAGCGCCGCCAGGGCCGTGGAGGATGGACAGTGGATTTCCGCCGCTTTCCTGGCCATGGCGGTGGTGCGGCATAAAAGCACCTTGGCCTGACCGTCCATGAGGGTGATATGCAGCATTTCGTCGGGCAGGTTCAGCACGTTAAAATTTTCGTTCATGATAACTCCTGTTTTAAGACATTTTGGGAATTTGCGGTTTGTTTTCCGGCCAGGGCAAGGATCATGTCCGGGAGCACGACGCTTCTGCCGTATTCATAGCGCTGCTGCTGTTCTTCGGTGCGCCCGACCAAAGGCACTCCGGCGGCGGAATTATCGGATACGACCAGCAGCGCGACGCCGGGCAATTCAAAGAGCTTTGTCATCAGGCAGAAAGAACTCGTTTCCATTTCGATCAGATCCGTATCGAAGGCCCTGATTTCATCCAGGTGGGAATATTCCAACGCAATGGAAGGCGTACAGAAGACGCTGGCCCTGCGGATATGATATCCCATCTGTCTTCCGACGGCGATTGCTTCCTCCACGTCCTTCTTGTCCGGCACAACTTTTGAAAACAGCATGCTTTCCCGGATGGATTCCTTCGTGAGATACGAATCCGCGCTGCTTCCCGATATGGAAAAAGACGGCGTGCAAACGTCCCCCACGTGGAAGCTCTCCTTGAGCGCGCCCACCGCGCCGATGAAAATCAGTCTTTTGAAGGAAAGCTCCGCGCATAAGGACAAGTGATCGATGAGGTTCCCGGCGGACGAGCCGATTTTGATCCACGCGATCTTCAAACCGCCTTTTTCCACCAGATACCCCGCAATATACGAGCCCTCCCGCAGCGTGGTCACAGTGCAGCCAGCTTCCATGCCCAGCCTGTACGGGGTAAAGCTCGGGGCGACAACCAGCGCGTCGTAAACGATTTCCTCGCTCAGCCCAAAAGCCTGCGCGGCCATGTGTTCCGAGTTGTATCGATGAAAAGTGTCCACGATGCGTTTCAAGGCTTCTTTCATTGCGTCACCTCAGCCAATCCCCTTCATTTTTGTTCCTGGCAGCGCCTGCTTATCAGCAATAATAATTCAAGCTGCCGAAGGTTTCTTTCCACATCCGAACGATTTCAAAGCTGCGGGCTTCAATGATTTTCATGATGGCTCGAAGCTGCCTTTCGGGGATGGCGGAATTGTTATTCTGCAACAGACATCCGCCGGAACGGGTAATCCATATTTTCGTCGCGTTGGGGCTGGGCTTTCCTTCAGAAACATGAACGTGAACCGGCTCCAGCGGGTCATTTTCATTGACCCAAAAGAAAACCAGATATCCGCCGATTCTAAAAACTTGCGGCACGGCTGAATCCTCCATCCCTGGCCAGTTCGATGATGACATGCGCCACACTGGCGATAAACGCCTGATATTCCTGAATTTCCTGGGGCGTGAAGCCTTTGATGCTTTCCCATCGATATTCCGGCAGCCAGCAAACGGCGGAATGGAAACCGTTCATCACCGGTTTTTCGATCACGACCTTGACAGCTTCCCGACCGTCTTTTTCGATGATTTCGGAGTGAACGATTTCCGTTTCGTCGTTCAGCGTCATAAACGGATACAGCATTCCTTAGCTCCTTTCCGTCTGTTTCCCCGGGCGGTTTACCGGGCGTTTTCCAGGGTGAATTCCTGGCCGATCAGGGGTTCCAGCTCCGCTTCCCTACTTTCATCCAGAATGGCCGGAACCAGCTTTTGGGCCAGCTCCGTCCGGATGGGCGTTTTGCTCATGAGCTTTGCCAGGGAGATTTCCCCGTCCTTCCGCCGGATATAATACCGGGCGTCAAGCGGCACCAGGAAGGTGTTTTTCGCCCAGCCTTTGTCCTTGCGGGCGATTTCCGCGGCGTAGAACGCCAGGGGGCGCGGCACGTAGATGCTCAGCCCGATCATCCACAAAATGCCCGCCACCATGGGCAGCACCGTGGGAGCCGAGGCCACTTCTTTGCGGATGTTCCGGTTGGGGTGGGCCTTGAACAGGCTGAAAAAGGAAAGAGTCAGCGTCATCACCAGCGTAATGGGAACGGTGAGCAGGATCGCTTTGATCTTCGCCTTCCAGGCGCAGGAGGAGCAGACGGAAACGTGCGCCGCGCCCAGCAGCTTTTCCGTCACGGTCTTTTTCTGCCTGCCGCCGCCCTTGGGGTTCTCGAATACGGTATTCGTCTCCACGTGGGCGAAACGGTATTCCTCGCCTGCGGCGCTCCCGCATCGGATGCACGCGCTCATTTTGTCCTTCCTCTCAGTTCCGCAGGCTGTGCAGCGGCGCGGGGATGCGTCCGCCCCGGGCGATGAAAGCGTCGGAGCCGAAGGGGTGCACCGGGATCACCGGGGCATGGCCCAGCAGGCCGCCAAACTCCACATAATCCCCCACCTGCTTGCCCGGCGCGGGGATGATGCGCACGGCGGTGGTTTTATTGTTGATCATGCCAATGGCCGCTTCGTCCGCGATGATGGCGCTGATGGTGGCGGCGGAGGTATCGCCGGGCACGGCGATCATATCCAGGCCCACGGAGCAAACGCAGGTCATGGCTTCCAGCTTATCCAGGGTCAGGGCGCCGCAGGCGGCAGCTTCGATCATGCCGATATCTTCCGAAACGGGAATGAACGCGCCGCTGAGGCCCCCTACATGGGAGGACGCCATGACGCCGCCCTTCTTCACCGCGTCGTTGAGCAGGGCCAGGGCCGCCGTGGACCCATGGGTGCCGCATTTTTCCAGGCCCATTTCTTCTAAGATATGCGCCACACTGTCGCCTACCGCCGGGGTGGGGGCCAGGGAAAGGTCCACGATGCCGAAGGGAACGTCCAGCATCCGGGACGCTTCCATCGCCACCAACTGGCCCACCCGGATGATACGGAAGGCGGTGCGCTTGATGGTTTCGGCCACCACGTCGAAGGATTCCCCGCGCACGCTTTCCAGCGCGCGCTTGACCACGCCGGGCCCGCTGACGCCCACGGAAACGGCGCAGTCGCCCTCTCCGGGGCCGTGGAACGCCCCCGCCATGAAGGGATTGTCCTCCACGGCGTTGGCAAAGATCACCAGCTTGGCGCAGCCCAGGCCGTCCTGCGCTTTCGTGCGTTCCGCCAAGGCTTTGATAGCCTCGCCGCACAGGCGTACGGCGTCCATATCGATGCCCGCCCGGGTAGAAGCCACGTTGATGGAGGAACACATGAGCTCCGTTTCAGACAGCGCCTGGGGGATGGACAGGATCAGCCGCTTATCCGCCGCCGTCATGCCCTTCTGCACCAGGGCGGAGTAGCCGCCGATAAAATCCACGCCCGTTTCCTTGGCCGCTTTGTCCAGGGCCAGGGCCACGGGGAGCGGGTCGTCCACCGCGCCGGTGATCAGGGAAACGGGGGTGACGGAAATGCGTTTGTTTACGATGGGCACGCCGAATTCCCGTTCGATTTCCCGCCCCACCTTGACCAAATTTTCCGCCTGACGGGCGATGCGGCTGTAGACCCGGCTGGCTAAGCGCCGGGTGTCGTCGCACACGCAGTTGAACAGGGAAATGCCCATGGTAATGGTGCGCACGTCCAATTTTTCCTGGTCGATCATGCGCAGGGTCTCAAAAATCTGACTGCTTTGGATCATGGGGCATATCCTCCGTCAAATCTGATGCATGGCTTCAAAGATTTCGGTTTTCTGGATGCGGATCTGTAAGCCCAGCTTTTGCCCCAAGGCGTCCAATTCGCTCTGCAGTTCGTCAAAGGGGCAGGTGGGTTCCGACAGGTCCACCATCATGACCATATTGAAGTAACCGTCCAGGATCGTTTGACTGATATCCAGAATATTGATGCCCCGCTCGAATAAAACTGAACTGACCTGGGCGATGATGCCCTTGCGGTCAAAACCCAGAACTGTAACAACCGCCTTGGAAACAGCCGCCATTTTTATGCCTCCTGCCTTATCACGCGTTTCGCGACAAAAAAGAGATATGATGCCAGCTGTGCCGGTTGTCCGTCTGCGGCTTCGCTGAATCATGCATATTATATCATATGAAACCGCTGCCCGCAAGGGCGGCGAAAACAGCGCACTGCGTACAGGACGGAAGGACTCGTACATTTTTTTTGCATTTATTTGCATTCCGGGAGAAAATGGCGTATAATGAACAAGATTCTGCCCTGATATTCAGGAATTGCGGAATCGGCATGCGGAAAGGGGGACGGGGCATGACGCGGGTGGTGTGGATCACCGGCGCTTCCAGCGGTCTGGGGCTGCATACGTCAAAGGCGCTTAAGGAGAGCGGCTTTACCGTGATCGCCGGAGCCCGTTCCTTCGGAAAGGGCAAAAGCGTGCCCGGCTGTACCTGCCTGCCCCTGGACGTGACCGACCCAAACAGCATCGATGCTTTCGTGCGGGAGGCGCTGAAAGCGGGCGGCCCGCCGGACGTTCTGGTGAACTGCGCTGGGATGCTGATTTTGGGTGCCTGTGAAACCTATCCCCTTTCCGAACTGCGCCAGGTGATGGAAACCAACTTTTTCGGCCAGGCGGCCATGATTTCCGCCGTGCTGCCCCTCATGCGGGCAAAGGGACACGGGCGCATCGTGAATTTTTCCTCCATCAACGGATTGCTGGGCATCCCCTTCGAAGGGGCGTATACCGCCAGCAAGCACGCGGTGGAGGGGTACAGCGAATGTTTGGCCCTGGAGGCAAAGCCCTTCGGCGTCGAAGTGATGCTGGTAGAGCCGGGGGACCACCGCAGCGGCAGCGCCGCCTACCGGCATCATTCCCAAGGCATGACGGATGCTTCCCCCTACAAGGCCGATTTTGACAGCGGCACGGCGGCCATCGCCCGGGACGAGGCGGGCGGCTCCGACCCGGATATCCTGGGGAGGAAGATCGCAAAAGCGCTGAAAAAAAAGCGCCTGCCCCGCCGCCTGCGGGTGGCGAAATTCGATCAGCATTTGGCGGTGATCCTGCACGATGTGCTGCCTGCCTGGCTGTTTGACTGGATTTTACGGGACTATTACTGCAAAACGCCCCACAATAAGAATCGAGGAAATGCGAAATGAGCGAGGTACTCGCCCGCAGTGATCGCCTGCGGGAGAATATGACCCTTCAAAACCTGTTTGAAATCATCAGCGGCGACGAAGAGCGTATCGCGGCCCGGTATTTGGAAAAGGGAGAGGAAAAAGCCATCACCTACCGGGAATACCGCGCCCGCACCTTCGCCTGCTCCAGCCTGCTTCAAGCTGCCTTGGGTGAAAAGAACAAGGGCAAGTTCGTGGGCATCCAATTGGACACCTGCCCGGAGTGGTTTTATCTGTTCTGGGGCGTGATCGCCGCGGGCTATAACGCGGTGCTCATGGATTTCACCCTGAGCGATGAAATGACCGCCTACATCCTGCGCCAGGCGGGAGCGGTGGCCCTGATCGGCAAAGCTCCCCGGAACCTGAACGGTGATATGATCCAGTTCACCGTGAAGCAATTGGCGGCGGCCCAGCCCGCGCCCGGCTTTACGCCCTCTTTCGGGGATATGGTGGCCCTGTGCACCTCCGGCACCACCGACACCAGCCGGGTATTCGTATATAACGAAGAAGCGGTATGCAGCCAGGTATTGAACGCCGAAATGTTGTATAAGGCCAACAAGCGCATCATCTGCGACGAGCCTCGGCGGCAGCTGGCCTTCCTGCCCTATCATCATATTTTCGGGTTCATGGTGTGCTTGCAGTGGATTCACTTCCTGGGCTATGAAACCGTGTATTTGCAAAACCGAAGCCCCCAGTGCATCCAGGAAACGTCCCGGCGCTTCAAGATCACCCATCTGATGGCCGTGCCGCTGCTTGCCAATAACCTCTGCGTGGCGCTGAACAAGCAGGTGGCGAAAGAAAATCGCTTCAAGCGCGCGGGCTTCAAGACCCTGCGGGGCCTGTCCCTGGCGCTGCAAAGCGTGGCCCCCGGCTTTGGGCTGGATTTCGCCCGGAACGTGCTGTTCAAATCCATCACGGAACAAATGCTGGGCAGCGACGTGCGCTGTATCATTTTGGGCGGCAGCCATACCCCCAAGGAGCATATGCGCACCCTGTCCGCGCTGGGCTATTTCACGGTGTCCGGTTTCGGCATGACGGAAACGGGCGTCACCTCCGTGGAAACCAACATGAACGTGATCACCCGCACCTCCGGCAGCGTGGGCCGGCCTTTGGCCTCCGCCGAATACCGGGTGCAGAGCGACGGGGAAAAGAGCAACCGGGGTGAAATGTACATCCGGGGCAACACCCTGCACACGGGCAGACTGGTGGATGGCAAAATTCTGCCTCCCGCCCTGGACGAAGAGGGCTGGTTCCGCACGGGCGACGTGGTGCGCCTGGAAAAGGGCAGCCGCATGTACGTGGAGGGCCGCGCCAAGGACGTGATCATCAACGAGTCCGGCGAAAACGTGTACCCGGACGAGATCGAGGACGCTTTCGGCGTGCTGGAGGGTGTGGAGCAGTTTTGTGTGCTGGGTGTGAAAGCCCGGAAAAAGAAGGAAAAGGAAGAAAAGGGTTTTCTGTCCCATTTGCCCCTGTCCCATATTCCCCTGCCGCACCTGCCCGGCCGGAATAAGGGCGTGGTGGATTACGAGGACATCACCCTGGTCATCAACGTGGGCCAGCATTACCGGGACGACGATTACATTTCCGGCCTCATGGCCCAGGTGCGCCGCATCAACGCAGGCCTGCCCGCCCTGAAGCGGGTGAACAGGGTGCTGGCCACCTCCGAAAAGTTCCAGACAGCGGGCGGCATCAAGGTGAAGCGTCTGGCCCTGAAAAAGCAGATCGAGGAAAAGAAGTTGGCCTATCGGGATATCGATTTTAACCGCCGGGACGAGGCCGCCGCCGAGGAAAGCAAGCCCCTGGTGCAGGAGGAAAACACCCCCTCCGATCTGCAGCTGGAGGAAATCAAGCAGAAGGTGCGGCTGGTTTACGCCGAAACCCTGAACGTGCCCCCAGATCAGATCAGGGACGACGCCCATTTTATCGACGAATTGGGCGGCGACAGCCTGCAGGTGCTGGGCGTGAGCCTGAAAATCGAGGAACAGTTCAACGTGCTGATTCCCACCGAGGAATACGGCAAGTGCACCACGGTGAATGACCTAAGCGCCCTGCTGTACGCCAAAGTGCGCGGGGATGTGGCCTATGAAAGCGCCGGGGAGGAAAGCCAGGAGCCGGTCACGCCCATCACCCGCTTCGAGGATTCCCCGGAATTCCAGGCATTTGAAAAGCGCTGGCAGTCCCTGATGGGGGAGGGCCAGGAAAACCCCTATTTCGTGGCCCACGATTCGCCTTTGCTGGACAAGAGCTTCGTAGACGGCCAGTGGATGCTGGATTTTGGCAGCTACAACTATGTGGGCATGAGCGGCCGGGCCGAAACCAGGGCCGCCGCCAAGGCCGCTATCGATAAATACGGCACCTCCGCCTCCGGCAGCCGATTGCTTGCGGGCGAAAAGACCCTGCATAAAGAACTGGAAGCAGAAATCGCCAAGTGGAAGCATACGGAAGACGCGCTTGTGCTGGTGGGCGGCCATTCCACCAACGTGACCTGCGTGGGCAACTTCTGCGGCAAGGGTGATTTGATCGTTTACGACGCCATCGCCCACAATTCCATCGAGCAGGGCTGCCGCTTGAGCCAAGCCACGGCCAAACCCTTCCCCCACAGCGACGTGAAGGCCCTGGAAAGCATCCTTCGCAATCAGCGCCACAAGTTCGGCAAGGTGCTGATCGTGGTGGAGGGCGCGTACTCCATGGACGGCGATATCGCGCCGGTGCCGGAAATCGTGGCGCTTAAAAAGAAATACGGCTGCTTCCTTATGGTGGACGAGGCGCACTCCGCCTGCGTCATCGGCGAAACCGGCGGCGGCGTGGACGAATACTTCGGCCTGGCCCCGGACGATATCGATATCAAGTACGGCACACTGAGCAAGGGCCTGGGCACCTGCGGCGGCTACTTAGCCGGAAAGCGGTCCCTGATCGAATACCTGCGCTACAACCTGCCCGGCTTCGTGTTCTCCGTGGGCATTTCCCCGCCCCTGGCTGCCGCCAGCTTGGAGGCCATCCGCCTGCTGCAAAAGGACCCCTCCATCGTGCAGCGCCTGCACCGAAACATCAAATGCTTCATGGAGGAAGCGCACAAGCGGCGCCTGAACACCTGCCTTGCCGGAGAAACGGCCATCGTGCCCATCTTGGTGGGCCGGGACGAGGATGCCTGGGAGCTAAGCAACCGCCTGCGCAAAAAGGGCGTGATCGTGCCCCCCGCCGTGTACCCCGCCGTTCCCAAAAACAAAGCCCGCCTGCGCTTCGGCGTGATCTCCGAGCATAACCCGGAGGAAATCGTGGAAGCCCTGGACAAGCTGTTGGAATGCGCGAAGGAAGCGGGCATTCAACTGCCTGAATAATCCCTGAACGGTCATGACGAAAGGAGAAAGCAACATGAGCACACTCGCCCGGGAAACGAAACCCAAAACCACCACCCTGCTGCAGTCCAATCCCATTTTGAGAAAGCTGAGCAAAATCACCGAACGGACGGAAACCAACGCGGCCTCCTACGCGGGGATCGCTACCAAAACCAGCTATTTCCTGCTGATCACCCTGGCGGGCATGGTGGCGCAGCTGCTGGTGAAAATGGCCCTGGCCAGCGAACCGATCTGGCAGACCATTACCGTGTATGAAAAGTTTTCCCTGGCCCTTTCCATGAAGGAAGCCATCGCGGTGGGCGCCGTACTGGTGCTGGGCTTTATCTGCGAATTGCTGGGCATTTTCGCCCGCAAAACCATTCCCGTCACCGGCACGCTGTACTCCGCCAGCCAGGGATACGTGATCTCTTTCCTGATTTTCAAGGTGCTGGCGGGCTATGAGTACCTGGGCCTGGAAGCGCTGCTGCTCACCGTGGCGGTGGTGGCGGTCATGAGCTGGCTGTACTCCTCCGGCATCGTGAAGGCGGACAAAAAGTTCCGCACCGTGCTGCTGACCCTGCTCATCGGCTCCGTGGGCGTGGGCGCGCTGGGCTTCCTGGGCACCCTGATTCCCGCCACCCGGCCTTATGTGCAGGCGATGATGCAGAACGCCGTCTTTACCGTTGTGATCGACGTGGTGGGCCTGATCATCGCGGCCCTGTTCCTGATCAGCGACTTTTCCATGATCGACAACTGCGTGAAGCAGGGCTATCCCAAGGAATACGAGTGGGCCGCGGCGTTCGGCCTGGTATTCACGGTGATCTGGATTTATCTGAAAATCCTGGATCTGCTGATGCGGTTCACGGGTAAAAACAAAGACTAAGAATGGCCATAAAACCACAGGGAACCATTTCCCCGTGGTTTTTTTGTTTGTCACGCTTGAAAAATTTTCATGTTTTGTGCAACAAAACCATCCTGAAAAACGTCCAAGTGTATGAAGGACTTAAAGGGAGGGGTACAGGTGAAACGAACGCTGCTCCTGCTGCTGGTTCTGGTCATGATCCCTTTCGGCGCGCTGGGAGAGGACGCGAAAGAAGACGACTGGGACTGGCGGGCGGAATGGGAGGAATACGGGTACTTTGATTTCTGCGACGTGCGGGACGATACCCTGGTCGTCTTCGAGGGCGTTACGGCCCTGGGGGAAGCCAGAACCGGCTATTGGGACGATGAACTGGAAATGGACGTGGAAATCGAGCCGAAGTTCGAGGACGGCCCCAAATTTGACGGGTGGCTGGAAGGCGGCGAATTTCACAGGGTCTCCCTGCCCTCCACCCTGCGGTATTTAGGCATGGAAGCGTTCTGCTGCTACGATTTTGAGGAATTTACCCTGCCCGCTCAATTGGAGGTGCTGGAGAATTGGGCGTTCTATGGCTGTGATTTCGATGTGCTGCGCATCGAAACCACCCTGCCCATCGAGGACATTCTGAACAGCATGGATAACTGTACTGTGATGGCCTACGAAGCGCCGGAGGATCATCCGCTGTACAAAACCATCGACGGGGTGCTGTTCTCCAAGGATGGGAAAACGCTGCTGGCTTATCCGGACCGGCGAACGGAAACCCATTACGACGTGCCCGCCGGGGTGGAGCGCATCGAAGGCATCCACAATGAATTCCTGCAAACCGTTTCCCTGCCCATCGGCTTACAATCCATCGGCGATTACGGCTTTTCCGGCTGTGTGCGCCTGCAGTCCATCGCCCTGCCCCTGACGGTGAAGGAAATCGGCAAAGAGGTTTTTTCCGCCTGTGTGTCCCTGGAGCTGGTCTCCCTGCCGGAGGGCCTGGAAGCGGAAAAGGACGAAAGGGGCTATTGGGAGGAATACTACCCGGACGACGCCCTTTTCCGGGGCGATAACGGCGACACCTTGGGCGGGGAAAGAAGCACGGGCTGGATCGGCGCGCCGGGCCGGGTGCGGAATGCGGAAAAGGGGTACGCGACCCTGTACGAAACCGCGGACGGGAAGTATGCGGGAAAGCTGCTGATGGAAAACAGGATCGTGGACATGGAACGGTATCGGAACGGCAAAGTGGAAGTGAAGGAACCCCTTACCAACCAATCGCTGGGGTGGGTCGATCTGGAAGATCTGGAATACCTGCCCCAGGAAACGCTGTTCTCCTATGCCGACGTTCAGCCGAAGGAAACCATGGAAATCTGGTGGAACCATCTGCCGGATGATTCCAAGTGGGAACCTTGGGAAACGAAGATTCCCCTGGAAGGCAGAAGCTACGACGCCTCATTTTTTGGGCCGTTCGTCCGCTTTACCCAGCAGGGAACTTATGCCCGTTTCGCCTGCCGGATCGAGGACGCGGCGCTGACCCGGGAGCCGGATGAAACCGGAAACGTGTACGGCGTCGCGTACCAGCCCCGGAGGCAGGACAGCGGCGTTCCCCTGCTGGACAGCCCCGGCGGCAGCGTGATCAAGACGCCCGCCCCCGGAACAAAGGTTTCTTTTGTGCACGCCTTAGGGGATTGGCGGTTGGTTTCGGACGGCCAGGATGTAGGCTGGATACAAAAAGAGGACATGCAAAGCTCCTATCTGAACGATATTCCGCTGCGAAGCGCTCCCGACGGTCAAAAAACAAAAATGCTGATCGGCGGTACCCAGGTGCAGATCCTGGACGAAAAAGACGGCTGGTATCAGGTGACGGACGGCCGGGATACCGGCTGGGTGGAAGAAAAACATGTGCTGATCGTACCGGAGGAGGGGAAAGAGCAATGAAAAAATTTTTGTGCGTTTTGCTGGTTTGCCTGCTGTGCGCCGCGCCCGCGCTGGCGGAGGAAACGGAAGAGGATGCGCCCACCGGCTCCTGGAGCCAGATCAACCAGTCTGTGAGCAAGGGGGAGAACTGGCAGCAGGTGGAAACGGACGGCAGCTTTCACTTGGGCGAAAAGACGCCCCTGGAGGGCTACGATAACCTGTTCATCTGCGATTGGGGCACTTATCCCAGCATGGACGGCAGCACGGTCTGCGTGCCCCTGGCCATGGAACTGGCCCGGCAGTGGCTGGGCCTTCCCGAAGGGGACATGAACGGCTTCGTCAACTTTTCCACCACCCCCTACGCCTACGGCCGGCTGACCCAGGGCAAGGCCAATCCCTTGGTGACCATCAAAAGCCAGGGCGTAATGATGGACGATACCCACCCCATCGATCTGGTGCTGGGCACCTATCCCAACGCCGACGAACGCCAGGCGGCGGCGGACGCCGGGATCGAAATGGTGTACGTGCCTTTCTGCTACGACGCGTTCGTGTTCATGGTGAACGATTTGAACCCGGTGGACAGCCTGACGGTTCAGCAGATTCAGGAAATTTACACGGGCCAGCATAAGACCTGGGCGGATTTTGGCGGAACAGCCCGACGTCTGGACGCTTATCAGCGGCCCCATGGAAGCGGCAGCCAGACCGCCATGGAGGAAATGGTCATGCGGGGCTTGGAAATCCAGGAAGTGGAAGAAAACTATGTTTCCGACGGCATGGCTGACGCGGTGGCGCAGATCGGAAATTACGATAACGGACCGGGAGCCATCGGGTACAGCTATCTGTATTATGTGAACACCCTGGTGGAGAACAGCGGCGTCAAGGTGCTGGCCGTCGACGGCATGGCCCCCACGGACGAAAACCTCCAGTCCGGGGCCTATCCCTTCACCGTGAATTATTACGCCGTGTACCGCAAAGGCGATAAAAACATGGAAGCCTTCGTCAACTGGCTTATCGGTGAGGAAGGCCAGAAGGCCGTGCGGCAGGCGGGATATGTGACGCTGCATTGAACCATACGAAAAAACACGAAGGACGATGAAAGCCTTCGTGTTTTTTCACGCCTTGAACGGTTTAATGTTGATTGATGATCATATTCTTGGGGTCCACCCAGTTATATACCTTGCCGGGCACGGGACCGTCTTTGTGGAAGGAGAGCAGCTCGGACACTGTGACCAGCTGGTAACCTTTGGCGATGAGGTCCGGGATGGCCTTCTCCACGGCGGCGGCGGTGGTGGGGTAGAGGTCGTGGCACAGGATGATTTGGCCGTTGCCCGCGCCTTTCATGATGGCATTATAGACTTTGTTGGTGTTGCGGGAGCTCCAATCCTTGGTGTCGATCTCCCAACGGGTGATCACGATGCCCAAATCCTTGCACACGGTGCGCAGGGTGGCGTTCTGGTTGCCATAGGGGGGACGCAGCAATTTTACTTCCACCCCGGTGATTTCTTTGATCAGGTCGTTGGTGCTGGTGATCTGGGTGCGCATCTTGGCGGCGGAAACGTTGATCAGCTTCACGTGGCTCCAGGTATGGCAGGCGATTTCGTTTCCGCTGGCGGCGGTGCGCTTGAGCACGTCGGCGTATTCCTCCAGTTTATTGCCGATCACGTAGAAGGTGGCCCGGGCGTCGTTATCCATCAGCACTTTCAGGATGCGGTCGGTCACATCGGAGGGGCCGTCGTCGAAGGTGAGGGCCAGCATGGGCTGGGTGGGATCGATGGTGCGGATGTAGCTGCGTATGGTTTCGGAATCCAGGGTCATGCATTCCGCAGTCTGGCTGTAGCGCAGGGTCAGTTTTCGGGTACCCAAGCCGTTGGGCAGATACAGGCCTGCGGGCAGGAAGATCTGTATGCAGTCGCGCCCTAAGGCGGCGTATTGCAGGCAATCGGTGCCTACCTTGTCGGAGTAGCCGTCCGTGGGCTTGACCAGCAGGGAAGATACGGCGCCGTCCAAGCAGAGCTGCACACGCGCTTCGTTGAGGGGGCACAGGGCGCGGTTGTCCAGCACCTTTTCCTCTTGGGAATCGATGTTCAGAGTCAGCACCTTTTCCGCTTTCAGGCTGCCCACCTTGTATTCCGCCAGCAGCACCACGCTGTGATAGCGGCTGTCCACGTTCAGGGACTGGTATTCCACGGTGCATTTGCCCGTTTCGCCCGGGTGGTTCTGGCTGAAATCCTCCTGGAAAAGGCGCAGGGTCTCCTGCACCCAGGAGGACAGATGGCTGTCCGCTTCGGCTACGCCCGTTTCCGGATAAGTGAGGGAATAGGTGAAATCTCCTTCGGACTTCACCATGGATTTGGCGCTGCCGTACTCCCGCAGGGCGGAATACAGGATCGCAGCAGTGACGGCTTCCTTTGCATCGGTGAGGGAAAAGCCCATTTCATAATCGCCCGTCAGCGCCGTCACCTTGCTTTTTTCCACGTAGCCAAACTGATCGCCGATGCGCACGCGGTACCAAGCGCCTGCCTCCTCCACCAGTTCAAAGGAACATCCGCTCATGGTTTTATACACGATAGGGAAGGTGTTTCCAGCCCCGCCCCGGAAATTCAGCACGGTACCGTCGCTTGCTGTTTTGCCCCAGCCCAGGTGCGGATAATTGGCTTTGATATCCAGGTATTGGGTCATCATATAGCCGGTATTTTTGCCCACCTGCACCCTGCACCAGGTCCCGTCGTTTTCCAGTATTTCCACTTGGGTGCCCGATTTATAGGTCTGGATCACCTTGGCGGAGCTGTCCGGCTCCCGGCGCAAATGCAGGCTGCCCCCCTTGATCGTGCCGGTATAGGTGATCTCTTCCGCTGTACTTAAGGCAATCATACCCGCCAGCAAGGCCAGCACCGCAAGGCACGCAATGATCCGCTTCATCATTCTGTATCCTCCGCATTTTCATTCCATAAAGGCACAGCAGTAGTATACAATGCATTTCCACTTTTCTGCAAGCAGTTTTCGAGATTTTACAACAAAATATGCGATGAATCGTGGCGCGATTCTTGGGCTTACAGTACGCCTTTGGATCACGATGTTTCATTGAAACAAGCAGCCCAAACGGCCTTCGTATAAAGAAAAGCCGTTTGGGCAGTTCGCTGTATTCGGCGCGATTTAATTCATTTACGCACGGTGCACAGGATTGTACGCTCCCCGCCGGGTTACCGGACAGGTGAACAACCCGTGGCGGTTGCAGTACCAGTACAGCCGCTTGACCCGGCTGATCTTAAACCGTGCTTCTGCGTTGCCTTCGGGGTACAGCTTCACAAATTGTGTTCCCTGATCGGAAACGGCCATCAGGAAAGAAATATAATGTTCCTTTTCCATGGGATGAGAAACGGAAACAAAAAACTCGTCTTCTACGATCTCCACCCGGACCTGATGCTCTTCATCCGTCTCTTCCGGTTCCTGAGGCGGCAGAATGATGCCGCAGCAGCTGACCACAGCCTCGCCGGTGGCCTGGATCACGTTGCCGCAGACCGGGCAGACGTAAATTTTGACCTTCGCCATGTTGGCGGATCTGTTTTTGTTCTGAATCGCGTCGCCGGATAACAGCTCGATCACGGAAATATCCAGGGCTTTTGCCAGCGGCTCAAGCAGGCTGATGTCCGGAAAACCGTTTCCCGTTTCCCATTTGCTTACGGTCTTTCCGCTGACGAAAATCTTTTCCGCAAGTTCCTCCTGCGTCATTTTCTTTTTTTCACGCAGACTGCGTATGATGACGCCTGTAACATATCTGTCCATTGTTTTCAACTCCTTTCCAGACAGGGCCCTGCCTTGCCTGACGGAAGCAGTTTAGCACATAGGCAGAGGCAAAAGCAACCTACGGAAAGTAGACGGGGACCGCCCTTTTTCTGCCGCCTCGTCAATAGAAAAAACCGCGGGGCAATGGAACCCCGCGGGCATTTGATGAAAGACCGGTTATGCTTCCGGCCGCAGCACGGTGCCCATATCGTCTCCATCCAGGACTTTCAGAATGCTTTCCGGCTGGAACAAACCGAACACCCGCACGATGGGCACCTTGTTTTCGGCGCACAGGGCGAAGGCGGCGGCGTCCATGACCTTGAGGCGCAATTCCTGGGCCTTTTCGTAGGTGATTTCCCGGATCAGGGTGGCGGTGGGGTCCTTCTTGGGATCGGCGGTATATACGCCGTCGATGTTTTTGGCCAGCAGGATGGCGTCAGCGCCAACCTCAACAGCCCGCAGAACCACGGCGGTGTCGGTGGAGAAGAAGGGATTGCCGCTGCCGCCCGCGAACAGGGTCACATACCCTTTATTCATGTATTCCCGGGCCTTTTCCGCGTTGAATACCTCGCACACCCGGGGCATTTCGATGGCGCTCATGACCACGGCTTTGCCCCCCGCGCGCTGTACGGCGTCCCGCATGGCCAGGCAGTTGATCACCGTGCCCAGCATACCCATCTGGTCGGCGGTCACCCGGTCCATCTGCCCGCCGCTGCGGCCCCGCCAGATGTTGCCCGCGCCGATGACCACGCCCAACTGTGTTTTTTCCGCGATCTGCACCAGCACACGCGCTACATGATCGATGACGCCGTGATCGAACAGCCGCCCGTTTTCTCCCAGCATTTCGCCGCTGAGCTTGAGCAGCACGCGCTTATACTCAAGATTCATTTTATTATCCTCCTCGTATCGGTTCAGTCAAAAATGAAAAGTGGAAAGTGAAAAGTGGAATTCTATTTGGTCTGCAATAACTGTCGCCGGGCAACGCGCTGACAATTCAAATTTTCACTTTTCAATTTCCACTTTCTCCCTGATCTTCCCATAAAAAAGGGGCGGCAGGAGCCGTCCCTTGATTTGGACCTGAATTACTTCTTGGTCATTTCGGCGATTTCAGCCGCCAGATCGGATTGTTTCTTTTCGATGCCTTCGCCGCGCTCGTAGCGGGTGAAACGGCGGATGGAAATCTTTTCGCCGGAAGCCAGAGTGGCTTCCTGCACGCGGGTGGCGATGGTGATGTCAGGATTCTTGACGAAGGGCTGTTCCATCAGGCAGTTTTCATCGTAATACTTCTTGATGCGGCCTTCCACCATGCGATCCACGATCTTTTCGGGCTTGCCTTCGTTCAGGGCCTGGGCGCGCAGGATTTCCTTTTCACGGTCCAGGGCTTCCTGGGGCACGTCTTCCTTGTTGATATACAGGGGGTTGGAAGCGGCGATCTGCAGGGCGATGTCATGGCACAGTTCCTTGAAGGTGTCAGTCTTGGCCACGAAGTCGGTTTCGCAGTTGACTTCCACCAGCACGCCGATTTTGCCGCCCATGTGGATGTAGCTTTCCACGGCGCCTTCGGCGGCCACGCGGCCAGCCTTCTTAGCGGCGGCAGCCAAGCCCTTTTCGCGCAGATAAGCAACGGCTTCGTCCATATTGCCGTTCTTTTCAACCAGAGCCTTTTTGCAGTCCATCATACCGGCCTGGGTGCGTTCACGCAGTTCCTTAACCATTGCGGCAGTAATTTCAGCCATGGGAATGACCTCCTTAAAATCTATCTGTCAAAAATCGAAAGAATTATTGATGCTTGCTCCCGGTCGTGGACGCGGCGAGGAACTGAAACTGGCCATCGAGAGCTATCGCGAGCGAATACTGAAGATGATTCCCGACACGGCGAAGCAGCGCATCATAGCCAGCGACC